>DATJTX010000020.1 GCA_035502855.1 Candidatus Baltobacteraceae bacterium | reverse complement strand
GGCAAGGGCATTTTCCGGTGCGGGTCTTCGTTGCATCCTCGGTCACAGAGCGCGTTGCTATGCTCCCTCGGATGCGCCTCGATTCGCACCGGAAAATGCTCCTTGCGATCGGTACAGCGACTTCTTCAGAGCTTCCCTAGGGCGGTATAATCGAGCCATGAAGCACGTTCATCTCGTGACGCTCGCCCTCGCCATGCTCCTGACGGCGGTGCCGTCGGTCGCACCCGCGCAAAACCTCGCCAAGAACGCGCCGACGCGCCAGGCGATCATGGAACTAGAATATCAGCTCAATCAGCCCGGTGTGCCGGACGCGCGCGCCGCACAACTGCAGTCGCAGATCGCTCAGCTCGAAACCCAGGCCAACGGCAGCGACTATCCGACCCTGCCCGTCCCGGTCTACGGCAGCTGCGATGCCGACAACTCGGCGATCGCGTTTCTGCAAGACCAGCTCGCCACCGTCGACCTCGACTACCAGCAAACGGTTATCGACCAGCGCGCGATCTACGACCTGGGCGTAAACCTGAAGCAAAGGGGATGCTAGGCCTTGGTAAGAGCGCCCGTTTCTCATTGACGCGCTCCGGCCTCGCCTGGTAGCCTACGGACACGAAGCCAGTTGACGAACCCCGAGCCGAGGATGGCGAGGGGTTCTCTATTTTTACCGGAGCTTGACGTTCAACCGAGCTGCTTTTCCATGAAGTAACTGGTTTTGATCGCGCTCGCGGGCAATGAGGAATACGGCTCGAAGGCGCGGCACGGGACGAACCCGTGACGGCGATAGAACCCGATCGCGGCGGGTTGATGAACCCCGGTCTCCAATCGCACGAGGCGTAGTCCCGCGTGGCGCGCTTCGTCTTGCAGACGCTCGATGATCGCGTCGGCCACACCGGCGCCGCGGGTTGAGGCGCGCACGTACATGCGTTTGATTTCGGCGAAGTCATCGAAGCAGGCGACGCCGCCGCATCCGACGGCATCGCCGTCGAGACGCGCGACGAAAAACCGCACGGGCGGCTTGAAGATCGCCTCGATCGCAAGTCCATGGCGCTGCTCCGGCAAATAGGTACCGGCCAGCTCCGCGTCGAGTTCGCCGATCAGAGCGCGCACGTCGTCGGTAGGCAGATGGACCCGTTCAATCTCCGTCATACGCGACGCTTCGCCACCCGGTCATCCTGAGCTTGTCGAAGGGCGCCCCTGACGGAGCGGCTTGTCATAATGACCATTTCTAGTCATAATGTGGTCATGAAGCAGGTCGGGATCGCCGAGTTGAAGGCGCGGCTGAGCGAATATCTGCGAGCGGTTCGCCGGGGTGAGACGATCGCGGTGTTGGATCGCGAAACGCCCATTGCGCGCATCGTCCCTACGGCCGAGCGGACCGCACTGCGCGTTCGTAAACCGGCATCCGGCGCTCCCGCGCTCAATCGGGTGCGGCTGCCCGGCAAGCCCTTGAAGCTGAGCGTCGACGTCGTTGACCTCCTGCTCGAAGAGCGGCAGGGGCCGCGTTGATCGCGTACATCGACGCGTCCGTACTGCTGCGCGTCGCGCTCGAACAGCCCGATGCCTTGAGCGAGTGGCCGCAAATCGAGCGAGGTGTGTCGAGTGCGCTGCTGAGCGCCGAATGTCTGCGCACGCTCGACCGCCTTCGGCTGCGAACCCGCTTGGACGATCCCGAGATCGCGCTGCGGCGCTCGACGATTCTCAGTCTGGTCGCCTCGATCGAACTCGTCGACGTCGACGACACCGTTCTCCAACGCGCTGCGCAGCCGATGCCGACGGAACTGGGAACACTGGATGCAATCCACTTGGCGACCGCGCTTCTGTGGAACGAGACGAGAGGGACGCGCTTGGCCGTAGCAACGCACGACCGCGCGCTCGCGATCGCGGCGCGCGCCCACGGTATTGCGGTGGTCGGTACTCACGATGTTTAGTGCTGCCGAACTGCGCGCAATTCCCCTCTTCTCGGCGCTCGGCGACGACGCGCTCAATTTTCTGAGCGGACACAGCGCCGACATTCGGCTGCTTTCCGGCGAGTACGTGGCGCGCGAAGGCGACACGACCCGCGTCTTCTTCGTGCTCGTCGAAGGGCGGCTCGAGGTCACGAAGCTCGTCGACGGTGACGAGCGCGTGATCGGCGTGCGCCTCCCCGGCGAAACCTTCGGCGAACTTCCGCTGGTGCTGAACGCACCGCTGGCGGCGAACTTTCGCGCCGCGCAAGACGCGCGCGTGCTGCGGCTCGACGGCCGCGAGTTCAAGACCCTGACACAATGGGCGCCGAACCTCGAGCCGGCACTCGAAGCCTCCGTGCGCGACCGTATCGAAGGGCTGCAAGAAGTCGCCGCGGCGCCCACCGCACCGATGCTCACCGTCATCGGTCCGCAGTGGGACAACGAAACGCACGAGATTCGTGAATTCCTCGAACGCAATTCGATCGATTTCGATTGGGTTACCGCGACCGACACGAGCGATGAGTATCCGAAGGTTCGCCTGCGCGACGGGAGCGCCTTGAGCAATCCGTCGACGCGCCGGCTCGCCGAAGCGCTGGGCCTCAATTGTTCGCCGCGCCGGCCCGCCTACGACGTAGCCATCATCGGCGGCGGACCGGCCGGTCTAGCTGCCGCCGTGTACGGCGCATCCGAAGGTCTCTCGACCTTGCTCATCGAGCGTGAAGCGCCGGGCGGACAAGCCGGCACCTCCTCGCGGATCGAAAATTATCTCGGCTTTCCCTACGGTATTGCCGGCGGCGATCTCGCCCATCGCGCGCTCGAGCAGGCAAAACGCCTCGGCGCGGAAATCGTCGTCACCCGCTCCGTGCAACGAATCGACCCGGCCGCCTACACGATCGCGCTCGACGACGACCAATCCGTCGCGGCCCGGACGATCGTGCTTGCAACCGGCGTGTCGTGGCGGCATCTCGACGTCCGGGCACTCGACCGCTTGCGCGGACGCGGCGTCTACTATGGCGCCGCTCCGGACGAAGTTCGCTCGCTGTACGGTAAGGACGTCTTTATCGTGGGTGCGGGCAATTCGGCCGGCCAAGCCGCGGTCAATCTCGCGAGTTGCGCGCGCTCGGTAACGCTGCTCGTTCGCGGCGACGCACTGGAAAAGAGCATGTCGCGTTACCTGATCGTTCAGCTCGCGACCAAGACGAACGTCCACGTTGCAACGCGCACCGAAGTGACCGATGCGCACGGCGACACGCACCTCGACGCGATTACCACGATCGACACCGCCACGAACACGACCAGCCGGCAATCCGCCGACGCCCTGTTCGTGATGATCGGCGCCGATGCCGAAACGCAGTGGCTGCCGCCGGAGATCGAGCGCGACGCGCGCGGCTTCGTGCTGACGCCGCATGTCTTGGAAACCACGGTGCCCGGGATTTTTGCGGTCGGTGACGTGCGCTCGGGTTCGATCAAACGCGTCGCAGCCGCGGTGGGCGAAGGCAGCATGGCCATCGCCCTCGTGCATCAATATCTCGCTCAGTCCACGTCGTCATCCCGAGCGTAGCCGAGGGACCGCCGCAACCCGTCACCCTGAGCTCACCGATCGCGAGTTGGTGATGCTCACCTGGGCCATCGCCACCATCAATAGCTACAATCGTTTCAACGTCGCGTTCCGCACGCCGGCCGAGGCCGCCGAACCGCTGTTCAAACAACTGCGCCAAATGGCCCACGCCTGACTCGCTCATCGACGAAAAAGAACGAGGGGGCCTTCGACTCGCTGCGCTCGCTCAGGACAGGCTCCGCTGCGAAGCAGCGAATTCGAGGGACTGCAGCGAACGTTTGCACCATGAAGTCGGTTTTCGTCTTGCTCCTCTTCTTCTCGCTCACATCGATTCAAGCGCTCGCGGCGGGAACGATCGGCAGCACTTTATTTCTCACGAACTACTATCGCGGCTACTGCAAGTAGCGTAGTCGCGCGTGATCGAGGTTCGCACCCCGGGACGCGTCAATCTGATCGGTGAGCATACCGACTACAACGACGGGTTCGTGATGCCGGCCGCCATCGGATACTACACGGTCGTGCACGCCCGGCCGCGCACCGATCGCGAGGTGATGATTCGATCGGATCGTTTCGGGCAGCCGGCGCTCTTCACGCTCGGCGCGTTACCGCGCGCGCGTCGCGGCGACTGGACCGATTACGCGCGCGGCATCCTGATCGAACTCGAGCAGCACGGCGCGACGCTGCACGGAGCCGCTCTCGACGTGACCGCGACGCTTCCGATCGGAGCGGGTCTGAGCTCGTCGGCGTCGTTCGAGATCTCAATCGCGCTGGCGATGCTGGCGGTGAGCGGCATCACGATGGATCCAACCGAGCTCGCGCTGCTCGCCCAGCGCTCGGAGCACGAGCACGTCGGTATCCGAGCCGGAATCATGGATCAGTTCGCCGTGCTGTGCGCGCGCGCCGGCCATGTGCTGATGCTCGATACGCGCTCGCTCGCCGTCGATCACGTTCCCTTCGGCGCCGGTGCTCGGCTGATCGTCGCCAACACGATGGTGAAGCATGCACTGGCGAGCAGCGAGTACAACCAGCGCCGCGCGCAATGCGAAGAAGGCGTCGCGCTGATGCAACGGCGCTTCCCCGAGATTCGCGCGCTGCGCGACGTCTCGCTCGAGATGCTGGAGCGCTGCAAAGCCGATCTGCCCGAGGTGATCTACCGCCGCTGCCGGCACGTCGTGAGCGAGGATGCTCGCGTCCTCGACGCCGCGGTCGCATTACGCGAAGCGAACTTCCCGCGCCTGGGCCGGCTGATGGACGAATCGCACGCGAGCCTGAAGAACGATTACGAGGTGAGCTGCGTTGAACTCGACGCATTGGTGGAGATCGCACAGCGCCTCGACGGCTGTTACGGTGCACGCATGACCGGAGGCGGATTCGGCGGCTGCACCGTGAATCTCGTCGCTGCGGCGTCGGCCGATGCGTTCGCGGCGGCGCTGGCCGATGGCTACCGCCGTGCCACCAGCATCACGCCCGATCTCTACGACGGAACACCGGCCGCCGGAGCGCACGTCGCCTCATGACCGCATGGATGAACGCACCGCACCGGCGCTACAATCCGCTGCTCGCGCAGTGGGTGCTGGTCTCGCCGCATCGCGCCGAGCGCCCGTGGCTGGGCGAACGCGAGACGCCGCCGCCGGCTACGGTTCCGGCCTACGATCCGCACTGCTATCTCTGTCCGGGCAACGAACGCGCGAACGGTGCGCGCAATCCGCGCTACGACTCCGTCTACGTCTTCGACAACGACTTTCCGGCGCTGCTGCCGCAAACACCGCACGAATCGATGGACGAAAACGAACTGCTCGTCGCCCGCAGCGAGCGCGGCCGATGCCGCGTCGTCTGTTTCTCGCCGCGGCACGATCTCCATCTCGCCGCGCTGCCGCAGCCGGACGTTCGCCGCATCGTCGACGTCTGGGCCGCGGAGTCCGAGCAGCTGGGCGCGCAGCCCGAGATCAACGCCGTGACGATCTTCGAAAACCGCGGCGCGATGATGGGCGCCAGCAATCCGCATCCGCACGGCCAGATTTGGACCAACGAACACGTGCCGAACGATCTTGCCGTCGAGACACGCACGCAAGCCGGCTATCTTCGCAGCCGCGGATCGTGTCTGCTCTGCGCCTACGCGGAACACGAAGTGACCGACGGCACGCGCGCGGTATATGCGAACGAACACGTCGCGGCGCTCGTCCCGTTTTGGGCCGCGTGGCCGTACGAACTGCTCGTGCTGCCGCGCCGTCACCGCCCGAACCTCGCCGCTTTCGCCAGCGCCGAGCGCGACGCACTCGCGGCCGCGATGCGCGACCTCACCGCGCGCTATGACCGGCTCTTCGCCACCCCGTTTCCGTACTCGATGGGGCTGCATCAGCAACCCAGCGGCGAAGGCGTGCACGATGAATGGCACGCGCACGCGCATTACTTTCCGCCGCTGCTGCGATCGGCGAGCGTACGCAAGTACATGGTGGGGTACGAAATGCTCGCGCAGCCGCAGCGCGATCTCACGCCGGAAGCGGCGGCCGAGCGGCTTCGCGCCGTATGACCGGCGCGCGGCAGGTCATCTCCGGCGAGCTCCACTATCCCCGCATTCCGCATCAGTATTGGGCGGCGCGCTTCGCGATGGCCGCGGCGATGGGGCTCGACACGATCTCCACCTATACGTTCTGGAACGTGCACGAACAGCAGCGCGGGTCATACGATTTTTCCGGGCAGCGTGACGTTGCACGGTTCGTTCGGCTCGCGGCCGCGGCGGGGCTCGACGTCATCCTGCGTCCGGGACCCTACGTTTGCGCCGAATGGGACTTCGGCGGATTGCCGGCGTGGCTGCTCGCCGACGGTGCGCGCGTTCGCACCACCGACGAGCGCTATCTCGCGCCCGTGCTGCGCTGGCTGCGCCATCTGGGCGAACAACTCGCACCGCTGCTGCGTTCGCGCGGGGGTCCGATCGTCGCCGTGCAGCTCGAAAACGAATACGGCGCGTTCGGCAACGATACGGACTATCTTCGCGCGCTGCGCGCGGCGCTCGTCGATGCCGGCTTCGACGGCGTGCCGTTTTATACGATCGATCAGCCGGCCGACGCGCTGCGCGGCTGCCTGCCCGATCTGCCGATCGCGCTTACGTTCGGTCCCGGCGATCCCCGCGCGAACTTCGAAACGCTCCGCGCCGCGCGCCCGAACGCGCCGATGCTCTGTGGCGAGTATTGGGCCGGCTGGTTCGATCACTGGGGCGAACCGCACGCGCACGACGATCCGGCGCAAGAAGCGCGCGATTTAGCGTGGATGCTCGCGGCGGGCGCTAGCGTGAATCTCTATATGTTCCACGGCGGCACGAGCTTCGGATTTTGGAACGGCGCGAATACCGACGAGCAAGCGCGGTATCGGCCGACGACCACGAGTTACGACTATCGCGCCGCGCTCGACGAATCGGGCCGCCCAACGCCGAAATATTTCGCCTTTCGCGAGGTGATCGCCGGCCATACCGAACGTGCGCTTCCGGCGGTGCCGCATCTCGAGCCCGTCCTCTCGCTGCCGGCGCCGGTTTTGGTCGAGACCGCTGCGCTCTCGCAAGCGTTCGGACGCGCGTTCGCCGCGCCCGATCCGCTGCCGATGGAGTCGGTCGGGCAAGCTTACGGCTACATTCTCTATCAAACGCGCATCCGCGGAGCGGCTCGCGGCGAGCTTGCGATCGAGGCGTTGCGCGATTACGCCGTCGTCTGCGTCGACGGCGATGTCGTCGGGCGGCTCGACCGCCGGCTCGGCGAGTCGGTGCTTTCGATTGACCGGGCACCCGAAGGCTCGCTGCTGGAGATCCTGGTGGAAAACGGCGGCCGCGTGAACTACGGTCCCGATTTTCCGTTCGAGCAAAAGGGCATTACCCGCGCAGTCTACTGGAACGGCCAGCCGCTGCTCGACTGGACGGTGCGCCCGCTCGACCTTCGCACGTTGCCGGCGCTGGCGTTTTCCGAACAATCTCGTAACGCACCGGCCTTCCATCGGGGTACATTTGAAATGGGCGAATGTGCCGATATCTATATCGAGACGAGTTCGCTCGGAAAGGGGTCATTGTGGGTCAACGGGCAACACGCGGGGCGGTTTTGGGACGTTGGACCGCAGCAGGCTTTGTACGTTCCGGCGCCGTGGCTGCGCCCGGGGCGCAATGAGGTGATTGCGTTCATCCTATGAAAGCACTGGTACTCAGCGGCGGCGGCGCGCACGGTGCGTACGAGGCCGGCGTCGCGCACGCGCTGATGCAGCGCGAATCGTTCGACTTCATCTGCGGCGTTTCGATCGGCGCGATCAACGCGGCATTGCTCTCAACCGGAGAAGACGGTGCGATCGAACACTTTTGGCATCATGCGATGCCCGAAAGCGCGCCGCGGCTCTTCCCCCACATTCCGCGGCTACGTCAGACGATCGAGCAGATCGTCTCGATCGGCAGCGGCAACGCGTTGCAAGATGCGATGCGTATCGCTCGCGCGGCGACCCTCTTTCCGTTCATTCGCAATCTCGGACGCATCCACCACGAAACGCTCGCGCTGATCGCGGCCGAACTCGGCAAGATGCTCGATTTTTCGCGCCGGCGTCACGCGCTGTTGGTGGGCGCAACGAACATCACGCGCGGCTCGTCGGCCGTGTTTCAGGCTGACGGCGTTTCGCACCGGATTCCGGACCACCGCGCCGAGCGCGTGCGGCTGACCGAGTATCACGAGATGGACGCGCAGAATTTCGTGATGCTGCTGCTCGCCTCGTCGGCCATGCCGGGTCTCTTCAGTCCGATCGAACTGACCTTCGGCGAGGAACGCGCGCTCTATGCCGACGGCTGCATCATTCACAATTCGCCGCTCGCACTCGCGATCGATCACGGCGCCACCGAAATCACGGTCGTCCTCGTCGATCCCGAGCCGACGGACGGTGTCGGCGTGAAGACGCCCGACCTCGCGCAGATGGCTCACAACATCGCGACGCTGTGGCAGCAGCGCATGCTCGATTACGAACTGCGCCTCGCCTATGCGCACAACGAGATCCTTCGTCTCGGCGGCGATACCGAGAAGCGGCCGATCTCGATTCGACACGTGCGCCCGAAAGCCGAACTCGAGATTGACATGCTGGCTTTCGACGACGCGCCGGGTCTCTCGCGCCTGTTCGATCTCGGCATGCGCGACGGCGCGCTGAGCCCGCTTCCGTCGATTCCGGAACTACCGCCGCGCGCGTCCGCCGATCGCCGTAACTGGCTCCGCCGTCTCTGGCAGCGCTCCGCGTAATTTGTCATCGCGCGTAGCGCCCTTGTCATCCCGAGCGTAGCGAACGCAGTGAGCGTAGTCGAGGGACCGCCCCAACCTGTCGAAGGGTCACCGTTCCACCAGCCGCGCAATCTGGTCTCGTATTTCATCGAGCTGTTCTCTCGCCACACGCGCCTCGGTCGCGCGGGCACGCCGCTTTGGAATCGTTTGAACGCTCCACGAGAGAGCAAAGCATCGCTTCTTGCAATGGTTCTCTTTCGTCGGCGCGATCTCTAGCGATGCTTCAGAGATGCACATCGCAGCATCGCTCGTCAACGGGACGACCAAGAGGTACCCGAATTCTTGATGGAACAAATCGCTACGTCCAATGACGACGGCTGGACGCTGCTTACCTGGTTCACCCGTCGCCGGCAACGCATCCCGCCAATCGACGACGACGATGCTTCCGGGCGTCACCCGCGGAAGAACTCCGTTGGGTCGTCATTCCATTCGGGGTGCTTTTTCAAGTGCTGCATGACGCGTTGCGTGTCGGACGCAATTCGAGCAGCATTTGAATCGCCGTACGCCGTAATGGCTCGTCGGATTACCTCGGTTTCCGAGGTTTTGCCCTCGCGCGCCAGCCGCTTCACGATTCGGTCTTGCTCTTCTTCGAGATAGACCATCTTTTTTACCATACTGACATCATGACATATTGACATAATGCCGTCAAATATACCGGACCGTCACCGTTCGGCCCGATCGCCCGTTGCACAAAGCGTCATCCTGGCCACCGGAGGATCATCGATGAAGACTACGTGGATTTCCGCGCTCGTTGCTGCCGTTGCCGCCGTTGCCATTGCCGCGCCGGCGTGCGCCGATGAAACGCCTACCTGCAGGGGACCACTCTCACCCACTGAGACCGCATTCGTCCAAAGCGTCCAACGCGACATAACCGCGCGCTTTCCGCACGCGAGCGATGCCATCGCCGCCGGTTACGTTCGCTACACGTCGCCCGACGATACCGGAGCGATCAGTTACGCCAACCGCAAGTGGGTCTCAGACCCGACGCATCCCAGCCAACTCTGGTACGATGTGAACGGAAATCTGATGGGCGCCGATTTCTCCGTGCCGCGTCCCAACGGTGAACCGCGACCGCAACTATGGGGCATCGATCCGTGCCGCTGGTTCGAATTCAACGGACACGTGCATTACGTCGTGCGCGTTCCGGATACCGGAAAACTGCTCTACGATCAATACGTGTGGAACAGCGACTTTGTCGCCGCCGGCGGCAGTCTGTCAGACCCGTCCGCGCAAACGATCGTCAAGATCGGCCGCGTCCCCGACGCCAGCGACGTCGTCACGATCTTCGAGTTCCCGACGATTTGGGATCTGATCGTCTGGGTGAAGCCGCACCAGCCGAACCAACTCTTCTGGTAAGCACCTTACGATCGCTTCTGCCGTCGCGGCTGCCAGAGCACTTTCGCCGCGCGTGCCGCCGCGCGCAGGGTGCCGTCGACCGTTGCAAGCGGAATGCCGGATTGAAGTGCTAGCGCGAGATACGCTGCGTCGTAGCCCGTAAGGCTGTGATCGCGCGCGGTAATCGTGATGAGGTGCGGATCGGGCAGTTCGACCGTTAGGGCGAAGTCCATAATGTCGGTCAAAGCTGCCGATGCATCGCTGCTCGAGATTCGCTTTCGCCGCTCAGCTTGGAGCAATCCGTGTACGACCTCGGTTTGGAAGTTCCCCGGCACGCATGCGCCATGCTCGCTCACGTAGGTACGCGCCGCGATCACCTCGGCGTCGATCTCTTCGGCAAGGACCCAGCGCAACGCCATACTTGCATCGACAACGATCACTTGCGTCCTTCGTCGATCAAAGACCGAATATCGAGATTCTTGAGCCGCCCTTCGGCTGCAAGTCTCGACCGAAGCGACTCGAGACGCTCAGCGGCTTTCCGGCCGCGATCGAGGGCGCGACTCTTTACCGGTCCAATCTCCGCAACGGGTCGACCGTTTCGCGTGATTATCGTCGTTTCGCCTTTGAGCGCATCGGCAACCAAAGCCGAGAATCTCGTCTTGCCTTCGAAAACCCCGATCGTCTTCATAAAGCTAGTCTACCAGCTGGTTGGTCATCGCGCAACATAGGCGAAGGCGCGCAGCCCCCTCCCCCTCATCCCGAGCCCTTCGACTCGCTACGCTCGCTCAGTACAGGCTGCGCGAAGCGCCGTAGTCGAGGGACCCAGGTCATCGTTAGCCTCACATGCCATTGGTCCATTTGGACTACCACCGCATGACATGGAGATTTGCGCCCGGAAAAGCACAGCACCAAATCTTCGTATTTGGTGAACGGGAGCGATACTGCTATGAGATCCGTTGTAGCTTTTCTTTTAGTGACGCTATCCTTCGTGAGCAGCTTACCCGCGGGCGCAGCCACAGCGCCAACAACATCAGCGCCGGTTGGATCGCCCACGCCATCGTCATCGCCGGTCGTAGAGCTTGTAAAGGGTGGAACCCCCGTCGACATTTCGCTGGTACAAGATATATCGTCACGCGACGTCAGCCAGGGCACGACGGTTCCGGTGATCGTGGTGCGAAATGTCGACCTTGACGGGATGGTCGTTATTCCCAAGGGCGCAGCAGGCGAGGCAACTCTCACGAAAGTCGAGGGAGCGGGGGGAAACGGAAGCGGCGGTAAGATCGAGTTCGTCATCAACTGGGTCTACAGCGAGGACGGCGGTAAGGTGGTGCTTTCGGATAACGCCAACACCAGCGCAAACGCGGACCGGAAAGGTGAGGCATCGACGTATGCCATCGCCGGCTATCTCACTCTCGGCGTCCTCGGCTTGTTCTCACACAACATGGCGCGCGGAAAAGATGCCGTGATCTCAAAAGACAAAGTCTTTCACGCCTTCGTCGATCACGACGTGCACATCACCACGAGCCAGGCGGACAATACGGAAGCCGGTTTTGACCACTGAACCTTACGGCGTGCCCGACCCTAATGCGGCTGCGACGGGTCCGGTCGCGGTCGAGCCGTTGACGCTGCCGCCGTAGTTAAAGACCGGCGTCGCATCGGCGGTACCCGGTGATCCATTCGGCGCGGCACCCGTACCGATGCCCGCGCCGCCGGCCGTGGCCGCGCAACTCGCGGCATCGCTGTTCGTCGTCACCAGCGATCCAGTGTTCACAAAAATTGCCGGCCCTGCGGCGGCACCACCGCCTCCGCCACCGACGTCGACGCTACCGCTGCCGCCTGCTCCGCCGCTGAGGGTTGCCAGCGTTCCGCCCGGCGCTGCGGCGCTAACACCAGCGCCACCACCGCCGCCGCCGCCGGCGCCGCCGGCGCCGCCTCCATTTCCGCCTAGAGCTCCGCCGCCACCGCCGCCGCCAAAGCCGCCGGGGCCGCCAGCGGTGGCTGACCCACCTGCGGTTGCCCCGTTTCCGCCACCACCGCCGCCAAAGCCGCCAACGCCTCCGTTTCCGCCCGAGGTGCCGGGAAAGCCCGCGCCGCCGCCGCCGCCACCACCGCCGCCGTACGTGCCGCCGCCTCCGTCGCCGCCATTCCCTAGAGCGCTGTAGGCTCCGCCGGTAGCTGGCGCGCCGCTGAATCCAACGCCGCCCTCGCCACCACCGCTCGCTGTGTTCGCGCCGCCGGGCGTCAACAGGCCGCCGCCTCCGCCGCCCCCAAGGGTGGAGACCGCGGTATTGTCGGTGGCGCCGTTCCCACCCATGCCGCCGCCGCCACCGCCACTCCCGCCGTCGCTTGCGTCGTACGAGCCGCCGGAACCGCCGGCCGCTGCATCGCTCAGAAAGTAGTCGTTTTTGGCGGTCACGCTCGCTGCGTCGACGAAGATTGCCGCTCCAAGGCCTGCCCCGCCGCCGCCGGCGCCGCCGCGATCGGTTGCGCCGGCGCCGCCCTGCGCCAGCGCGTGTTGCAACTGCAGGTTATTGATCGCGATCGTGCCGGTCTGCGCGTAGAAGATACGATAGGCGCCGCCGCCGTCGACTGTCACGCGACCGAACGAACCGCCGTCGATCGTGAGATTTTGCGCGATCGGCGGCAGCGGGCCGGAAAGCGTGACCGTGCACGTGGATCCGCCGCACATCGCGCTCGTGTCGAACACGATCGTATCGCCGGCGTGCGCGTTCAGCATCGTGTAACGCAGGTCGCCGGAGTTGCCGGCGCCGGTTCCGGCGGGCGTTCCGGCATTCGTATCCGTTGCCAGCGTGACGATGTCGACGCCCGTGGTCGCCACCGCGAGTACGCCGCCGGCGTTCGCAATGCCGGTCGCACTTGCGGTAATCGTGGGTGCGGCCGCCAATGCTGCCGTGTACGAAAGCGTGATGCCGCTCGTCGGTGCCGTCAGGCTCGTCGCCGAAAGTTGGGACGCACCGGTCGTGTCGGAGTCGGCCAGCGTGATCGTCAGCGGATTGCCGTTCGCATCGACGTACGGATTGGAACCGACTATCGTGTTGCCGTCGGCATCGAGCGCACTGACGGTGACGGCCGCGCTGCCGGGAAGATACGGAACGAACGTCGTCGGATTGAGTGCAACGCTGAGCGAATGCACGACGCCGCCGAATGCGACGCTGACGGAATTATTCGCGTTGGCCGAAATCGTCTGCGTGGTCGATCCCTGCGAGAGCACGTTTCCGGTGCCGTTCAACGCGTCGTAAAGCTTCACGACGAACGTATCGCTGCCGAGCGGTGCGGTGATCGAGCCGCTGCACGTCGGCGAGCAATTCGCGGTAACCGACGTCGAGCCGACGGCGATGGTCGCCGACTTGGTCTCCGACGACACGTAGAGCGGACGCGTGCGGACGTTCGAGGAGACCGCTGGAATCGTGATCGAAAACGTCACACTCGCCGTTGTTGCCGGCGCTGTAGTGGGAGCAAGCGTTGGAGCGGGCGTTGGTGTCGGTCCGGGGATATACCCCCGCGAGTTATTGCTGTTACATCCGGCAAGCAGGGCAAGGGCCGCAAGAAGCGACACCGGAACGCAAAATAACCGACCCAAAGTAGACGCTCCTCGAGACAATGCAGGACTGTAACTTCCCGCCCGCACCGCAGGCCCCTTGCTCATCCCGAGCGTCGCGCATTGTCATTCCGAGCCCTTCGACTCGCTGCGCTCACTCAGGACAGGCTCCGCGAAGCGTAGTCGAGGGACTGCCACACTGCCATGTTTCAATATATAGGACACAAAGCGATAACCGAGGTTAACACGTCGAACGCTTAGTCGCGCAAATGTCGACGCCGGCGCCATCGGCTCGATCGCCGCGTGCGAGTTTACGTTCCCGGAGCCGACCCCACGCGAAAGACGTATTTCACGATCAAACGATTGAGCATGACGTTTGCCGAAGGTGAGCCGTAGTTGATGTAGATGTCACCGTCGGTCGTTCGCGTGTGAAATCCGAAGGCGAGATTGTTCCCCGGTTCCGTCACGAAGCCGCCCAAGCCGTTGATGCCGCGCAATCCGACCGAGATATTCGTCGACGCGTTGATGTTGTATCCGACGGACACGCGGCGCAGCCACTGCGACGAGAGCACGCCGGTCGCAAGATTGCGTTCGTAGGTTCCATCGTACTCGAGGCCGAGCGTTAATTTGGAGCCGATCGGGCGCGAGGTGGTCGAGGTGTAATAGTGCACCCAATCTCCGCCGAAGCTGCCCCAGTTCGCGCTCACGTCGACCGGCGTTGGGCTCCCGTCGCGGTAACCGATGGGGAACGCCATCAGGTTGTACGGCACGTCGGTGCCCTGCAGGTAGCACGGAAAGCCCGTGAACGATGAGATTTCGGCGATCGGGTTTTGGGTCGAGAGCGCACAATTCGCGGACGTGTACGGAATGGAGTACTGGCGCAACAGGCTGACCGTCGGGCCGATGCCGTCGAACGAGAAGAGATTGCGAAACGTCGAGCTGAAATATGCTCCGGAGTCGGCCTCGTGGACCGCGCCGCTTTCATCCCGGAAGCGATCGCCCGTCACGAAGACGACCCAGCTCTTTACGCCGGGCGCGGTGCCGTTGAAGTCCATGAACCCTTGGAAACCGCGGATGTCGGAATTTTCGGTGTAGCCGTCGATCGGGTCGTAGTTCGGGCTGATGTCGACGTAGCCGAGGTTGAACTCGTAGTTGTTCTGGTGTTCGTCGATGAACCCGTTGGCGGAATGCGCGGTGCCTTGCGGCACCCACGATCCGTTCTCGATGGCGTAGTTGAATTCGTACACGAATTTGGTGTGGAGATTGCGGCCCTTGAATCCCGCTTCCACCGTATTATCGTCACCGCTGATGCTGTGGTGCGCCAGCACACCGTCCACGTAATACTGCAGCGCTTCATTTTGCGTCGCGTGCTTCCATCCGAACGCCTGATCGTCGAACGTCTCGCCCGTTTCCGCGTTGTAGCCGTGAAAGGTGAGCACGCCGAAGCTCTGCTGGCCGTAGACGCCCTCGATCTTCGCTCCGCTATCGAACGGGCCGACGCTCGGCGAATAGAACACTTCGTTCGGATAGCCGATGTAGTTCGTATATCCGTTGGGGTTAGGATCGATGTACTGCGCGCCTTGGGCGAAGAACGGGCGGTACTCGACGAGCTGGCGTTCGAATTCTTGCGGCGCGATCGTCTGCTGATCGATCTCGACGTTCGAGAAATCGGGATTCAGCGTCCCCACCAGATTGATCGTCGAGGTAACCGGAAGGCTGAGGTCGGCGCCGTAGTAGCGCGTCGGCTGCGGAAAGAACGTCCCGTTTGCCTGCTCGTAGTCGGAACGATCCTCACCGCTGCTCGAGAGCGCGTAGACTTCGAGCCGCGGCTGCGGGCGCGCGAAGTCGCTTCTTGCAAGCGCGATGGCGACGCTCGGCCAAAACCGCAGATCGTAGAACGAGGGCCAGTTCCCGGCTGAAGCGTCCGCCATGAGGCCATCGAAGGCCCAGGTGTAGTGCTCGGCCGTCGCGGCAACGCCGCGGAAAAAACCGATGCGCCACACCTTCGTGCCGCTGTGGATTCGCATCGATGAAAGCGGAATGATCATGACGGCGCGCCACTCGCCGCCTTGCACCGTCGCGGCGGCTTGCCAATCGGGGCGGTAGCGAACGTTTTCGGTCGCCTGCTGGTAGCGCACGCCGCGCGGCGTCGTCTCGAAGAGATACGCCTGCGAACCCGCTCCGCTGGTGTCGATGCCGACGGCGACGAAATCGTCGGTGCCGAAGCCGACGTCGTCGGTGGTTTGCGTCGCGACGATCGGCGCTTTTTGCGGCGCGACGAACGCGACGTAGAGATTCTTGTCGTCGTACAAAAAGTAGGCGGTGGTGGGGTCCGGGGCGTTGCCCCGCGTGGTCACGTCCTTCCAGAGGGTGCCGCCGGGGACTTTGCCGAGTTGCCAGGCCGGGTCCGCGAGGGTCGGATCCAACGCCAACGGATGCGGTGCTCTCACGGCCGTAAACGAAAATGCCGGCGTGACGGCGGCCGCCGCACGCACGGAAAAACCCGCGAGTGTGAGGAGTGCTGTACAGAGTGCAATGAGGAGCGCCCGCATCGTATGTCGAGCATGGCCCCTAAGGAATGGATGCGTCCTCAAATGTGAGTCAAAGATTTCTCTGAGCCCCGCACCTTGTCATCCCGAGCGACGCGAAGCGCGCAGGCGACAAGAACGTCGCAATCGACGGCGAACTAGGCCCACCAGGTGTATAGTCTCGTTCTTGCTGCCGTCATAGCCGCGCCCGCGGTTTCCGCGGCGATGCCCGCGCCGGCCTTTACGCCGCCGCCCGGTTGGACGAGCGTCGCGCAAACAAACCCCAACATTCTGACCGAATTGACGCGTCACGAGCCCGACGGAACCGACTCCACGATCATCATAGAAGTGCTGAAGTGTGTCTGCAGCCCCGAGAACATGGCGGCGATTCTGCAGGCTGGATTGAAGCAAGACACAGGCGTCACGATCGCGCGCTCCAGCGGGACCTCGTGCGGTCAGCCGGCGTCGGAAGTCGAAGTCACGGGATTTGCCCAAACTGCCCCTGGGCGCAAAAACTTCCTCGTTACGATCTTGCGTTCTAACGACCTGCTTTACACCCAAATCTACACCTTCACGTCCGCGACACCGAAACCGGACGCCATCGCGACCGCTCAGGGCCTTTGCCCAAATCTGTTGGCATCAGGTGTATCGGCACGGCGATTCGCAGTTGTCGTTGGAAAGGCGATTCACCCGATCACGCAACCCGCATTCGATCGGTGGGCCAACGAAGCCGCCGCAGCATTCGCCCGAGAGTTCTTGGTCACAGCCGTGCCGATGCCGGCGGGCTTCACATCCGCAGATCCCGCCCTGTGCAGTTCGCTCGGCGTCGTCGGGTTTCTCGTACCGTCACGTCTTTGGCATATGTCGTCAACGACCGTCACGATGACGGTGCGGCTTACGATCTTCGACTGCGACGGCGATCGATTCTTCGACGACTCAGCCACACAACAGGAAGCACGTAATCAATCCCAAATCCCGCAAGCTCAGGCAGACTCGCTTGCATGGGGCGCAACGGTTATGTTGCTGAACAAATTTTCCAAATTCGAGGCTGGCCACCAAGTGATGTGGGCGCGGCTACTTGCGAATGGATCGCTCCAAGACGCTAGCCCCTCACCGTCCCCCTCACCCTAGCGCACGAGGAAAGAAGCCTCGAAGGGCGGCGCATCTCCGCTGTTTTGAACCCTTTGGCCCATTTACATCTGCGGGGGATTTCGAAAGAATCGAGCCATCCGTTACACGTAGACTTCCTAGCGGGAGGGCACAAGTCTATGCGCAGTGCACGATCCCCATTTCGCCCGATCCCCGTAGCAGCCTTGACAGTTATTTTGACGCTGGCTGCGCCGCTAGCGTCAGCTCAGTCGGCCAAGAGTGCTCCAAAGGCAACGCCGACGCCGGCTGCCCTCATGGGCCCTTGTTCCACGGCTGACATCTTAGCGATGCTGGACAACAAGCTAGGCGCCCAGATGCCGCGCGACGTGCTGCTCAATGTCGTCATGAATCGCATCCATGCCTGCCGGGCATTAATCGATGCCGCGATTGGGAACCTACCAGCGCCCCCGCCGACATTGATCTCCAAAAGCGCGCCTTTTGCATCAGCAAATGCTCTCCCATCCCCTCAGCCGCTGCCAACGGACCCCTGCACCTTGGAAAAATCGCGCAACGGAGGAACGTTAGAGACGGCCCTTCGGCAGGATTACGAAATCCTCGGATTTTGCGTGCAGTGGGCCGGCATTCAAGGTTTCACCTCGCCTTCGCCCGTTTCCACACCAACGGTACCGCCTCTGCTCTTCGGTCCCACACCTGTACCACCACCGCGAACTCAAGACCACGTTTGGCGAAAAGCAGTGTACGTGCTCGCACTTGCGGCGGATGCACCTACCTCCGCGCAAATCGTCTTCCAAACAACGGAACGGCTGAACGAATACTTATTGGGAACCGACCAGGTCGCTGACCGAGATCAAGGCAAGCTAAGCAGCACACAACAGGACCCCTTCAGCCAATTTTCGGTGAGGTATCAACTTGTGCCCGCACCGACTTGGACGTTGGCGCAATTTCAGCAACAGTGCTTCAACGACCCATCGACGGCCGGGGCCGTCGTCGCGTTGCAGCCAAGCGTCGCAAGCGCGTCGTGGAACTGGATTTTTCAGGGGTCGTACACCAAGGTCGAATGGTCCATGATGACGATTGACTGCGTACCCACGTCAACGAGCTACCTGAACAATTCCGCCTTAATAAAATGGGCATCGAGCCGCCCAAAGTCGAGCCAGGGAACTCGCGTCAGCCTCTCCTTGTCAACAGCTCTAGCAGTTGTCGCGGGGTTTTTGGCATGGCACCCGTCGCGAAGCACGACCTACGACTATGCGTCTCCGATCCCGTCACCACTGCCCCTCGCAACGTTTCCCGCATCATACACCACGACCACCTACCCGAACGGTTGGGTCGCGTTGGCCGCCGCGGGCTCGGCGGCACTCACGCCACTCTCATCGTCCTATTTGGGCGAAGGTCCTGGCGTTGACAAGCAAACGGCTCAAGCAATCGCGAACAACTTGCGTTCGATCATCACCGACATGCTGGCACCGTGCATGGAGGCGCAACCAAATCAGCTGTACCTTCGCTACCCACAGTGTCGTTGGTTCTCTCCCGCGCATTTATACACGCCCCCGCAAAAGGAGGGCGACTGACATGGTTAGACTCTTACGAGCTACTATTGCGTTAGGACTTATCATAGTAGCCGGCGTCGTCACTAGCCCGTATCGCGTGAGCGCAGCGGCTCTACCATCTGACCCCAGCGATCTGATTGTCTTGGCTTCGCAGTGGTGGGGTGAGTCGTACGCTCAGTTTCCGGCGGTGGCTCACCTTCAGCCGGGGGATTATTTTGCCGGGGACGATCCCGGTGCAAAAATTCTCGCAAGCCATGCTGGTTTCAAGGTGATCCTCCCAATACAAAACCGAACCGGCAATAAGTGGTCGGGACCGCTGGTTCCATTCGCTTTCGAGTTCTCGCCGAAGAATGGTCTCGTTGAAATTATCGGCTTCTTTGGTTCGGGCATCACTGAGGAAGAATTCGTAACATCGCTTAGGAATGTCTATGGGCCACCAGATTGGTTTAGTGAGGCTTTCAACCTCCGCTTCGTAAGTTACGCGTGGATGTTCGATAAGTCGACTCTCGGCGTCAATTTCGAGAATTTCTATATAACTCCGAAAGGGACGATTGCGTTCTGACTATCGCGATGATGGAGAACACCGCCATCGCGGACGAGCTGCGCGCGCACTATGCACGTGTGGCGCCGCTGCTTGACGCGGCGTTCGGCGGCGGCCATTGCCCACTCTCCGGCTAGCGGGTATTTATAGGAGCTTGAATGGGCCTTAAGCGTTCCGATTTCATCCTATCGACCGGGGCCGCCTGCGCCACGACGGCGATGTGGCCCATTCGTTCGAGCGCGATCGCTCTCGCGGATCAATTCAGTCGATACAGCGACAACTCGAAACTAGTACTCGAGGCGATTGACATCACGCTATCACCCGACCTCGTTGTTCCTTCGCTCGATCTCTATGTTTATGCTGACGCGATCACCGTAACTGGAAACCTCGCACTTCCAAGCCGAAAAATTGTCCTGTTCGCACGGCGCATAACTTTCGAGCACAACGCCGTCGTTGACGTGTCCGGCTCAGACGCCCTTCAGCAAACACCGGCACGCGCGTCCGATGGTATTACTCCCGGATCGAATGGCGCAGGCGGAACTCTGATTCTGCCCCCTCCAAACCACGCCGGCAGTATCACACTCTATTGCGACATCTTCGCAGCGCCGCCGACGTCTCGTCTCGTCGCAAACGGCGGACGAGGCGCTCCCGGACAACCCGGCGGCTACGGCGCAAAGGGCGCTCATGGCGCAAACGGCGCCAACGGCTGCTTTGGAAATCCAAGTGCCGGTCCGGGTGCTACCGGCGGTAATGGCGGCCACGGAGAAGATGGCGGCCCCGGCGGAAATGGCGGAAACGTTCTTGTCATCGCGGCGTCGTCGATGTCAGCGGTAGAGGTCGCCGTTTCGGGCGGTAGCGGTGGTGCTGCGGGAGCGGGTGGAAGCCCCGGCGCCGGAGGTGACGGCGGCGCCGGCGGCCCGCTTGGAAGCTTTCATCGCATAAACCAAGGCCCGGGGTCTTTGGGACAACCCGTTTGCGGCAACGTTACCGGTAATGCACCGAATGCGCCTCCTGGCAATGCCGGAACGCCTGGCCCAAACGGGCAGGACGGACCGTCTGGCGCGACCGGCTCCACGCGACTTGAGCGATTGGCGATCGAAACCTTTGGAAGTCACGCAAGCTACTCGCAGCTCCTTATCGAGCTGAAACAGGCCCGGCTGTACTACTACAACGGCGACACTGCCACCGCCGCGGCGATGCTCAAGTGGGTTAGTGCTTTGGCTGCTCATAATTCCGCGAACGCCACTGGGGATGCATCAGCGGGCAGCTGGTCGGCGGTGCAAGCGCAGACGAAGGCGCTTCTTGCCAATCTGGATCTCGGTCTGGACGTTTACGGATATTCACCAACGTTTATTCCGACAAACGATCTGCAGTCGTTGGAAACGTTGATGCAGCAACTCATTACGGCATCGTTTCAGCTTGAGGCAAGTTACAACAGCTTCTACGCCGAGAATCAGAGCGCAAACGTCAAGGCAGGAGCCCTCGCCTCGACAGTGAGCTCGCTCCAGGCCCAGATCCAAGTTCTCTCACAGAACCTTACGGCAACCGTAACACAGTCGAACAGCATCCAAGACTCGATTCGTCAATTGACCGCGTCGCTTGACGCGCAGAAGACCGCTCTTACCACCGCTGACCAGAACTTCAGACTTGCCGCAACACGCCTGGCCCCCGGCTGCAACTTTCTCACGCTCCTCGAAACTCTGGAAGCTATGCTCGTAACTGGCGCTGGCGTCCCCGGCGCTGCAGCTGACCTTCTTGGTGTGGCGGACGCCGCGAGCACCGAGCTTTCAAGTATTCCCGGGACGATCAAGACCCTCACTGCGGTGACAAAAGACGTCTCAACCATTGCATCGGCCGTCAAGTCATTGTCCTCAAAGTTCGCAAACGACGACGCGAAACTTACAATTAGTGAGCAAGATTTTGATGCCGTTCTTCAGCCTTATCTTGGTCTCCAAGAGGCTATCGCATACAGAGATCTCATGCAGGAATATATCGCCACTGTGAAGTCTCGCAATCAGGCCTTGCTCGACTTTACCGGCTGCCAGCTGCAGATTACGACTGTTACCGGGCAGATAAAACAAAAGCAGGCGCAAGTGTCGCAAGCGCAGCAGGACGTAGCGCTTAACGCAGACCCGACGCTGCCCCGCGCCCAGGCGATCGTCTCGACCGCGCTCGATGATTCAAAACTTCTATGCCTTCAAACGCTTTACGCGAGAGAGCGCGTTGCCGATTACCTCAACGCATCCAAAATAGCGCTTGGCGTCGACACATCAACAGTCTCGCTGATTTCCCTGGCCGATTCGAACGTCTCGCAGCAGCTTCAATCGATAGAGCAATCGCACGAAACCAACGACAACGTTCCCTTTGGCGCGCGGCCGGGTTCCGGAGTGGCGGCGTTCACGGTCGCGGTCCCTACATCGCGCGAATCGTTGCAGCGTTTCCGAAATACAGGTATGATTTCGTTCGAGGTAACGGCGGACCAATTTCGCGGCTGGTCATTCGTGCGCCTAAGCGGAGCTCGCCCGGTGGTAGCTGGGATAATTTCGCACGATGAGGTAGTCTCCATTGACATCATACACCACGGGCGATCATACGTAATTGACGAAACGGGAAAGAGCTATCTCTACTCGCATAACCCGCGATTCACAACCGCGAAGTTTCTCGCAGCCACCGGGGAATCGCTCGACGAGTACTGGGAAAACCTCGAGGTCAACGGAAGTCCGTTTTTAAGCCCTCTTGCGGCGTGGTCGATCGTCGTTTCGAACAGCGAAAACCCGGCAGTTGACCTATTGGGCGTCTCTGCTGTTTCGATCGAATTCGTAGGCGTTCACGGGAGCCAGGAGTAAGACAAAATGTCTTTGGAAGAACGACCAAAGGACTTCTCGCCCGTCTCGATGATTAAAGCGCCAGGGTGATAACGAAACCGCAGCCGGCCATTGCCGATGCCCTGCACGCGCGGCCTCGACGGCTTGCCGATCGCGCTGCCGATCCCGTGGGAGCTGCTCGAATCGATGCCGACCGCGAGCATCACCGTCGCCGACTTCCCCGCCCACTTCGCCCAACACGGCGACACGCTCTGATGAATGAACGCCACCGCAAACGTGTCACCCTGAGCTTGTCGAAGGGTAAACCGCAACGCTTCCAAGCCGTGGCAGCAAAATGCACGACGCTCTCCGCCGCAATGCACGTACTAGCCGACGGCATCACCCGCAGCGCCGACGAAATTCTCGCCGAGGCGCAGAAACAGCATCTCCTCGCCGCCGACTACAAGGCGAAGTACGTCTACACGGCGCTGATCGAATACATCGCGCGCGCCAACGGCAACGGCCGCAAGCCCTACATCGTGCGAGACGAGAATCGGAACTTCCGGATCAACGAGCCGCCCGACGACTGGCCGAATCTCAATCCGCCGTCGCCACGTCCGCCCGATCCGCAAGCGCGGGCGCTCGTCGATCGCCTGACGGTAACCGCGACCGGACGCGATCCCGCCGCGTTCGAAGTCGCCGTCTGCGACGCGTTCGCGCACATGGGCTTCCTCACCAAGCACGTCGGCGGCAACAAAGCGCCGGACGGCTACGGCGATGGCCCGCTCGCCTATCGCGTAATGTTCGAGTGTAAGACGGGCAAAGGGAACGTCACCCAGCCCGACGCCTTCGAAGCCGCGAAATATAAGGATGCGTTCCATGCGCAGTACTGCACGCTGATCGGCCCCGCATTCCCCGACGAAATCGAACTTACGCAAGAATTGAAAATGCACGGCGTTAGCGCGTGGACGCTCGACGATCTCACGACCGCGCTGCTCGCTGGCGCGAACGCGTACGAACTGCGGCCGTGCTTCGAACCGGGCTACGCCGCCGACGGCTTAATGGACTTGCTCTGGAATCGCGACCACGGCTTGGGCAAGCGCGTGCGCGTCGTGGCGGCGCTGATCGAACAAGCCGGCTGGGATTTGCAGACGACCGCCGCGCGCACCGGCACGCCCGCCGACGCACCGCTGCTCACCATCGACACCGCAATGGCGCTCGTCGATCAGGCACTAGCACACCTGGGGTCAACGCAAGGCTGCACCCGTGAAGAGGTCGAGCTTGCCATAGGATATGTCAAATCCCGCTCCCTTCGAAGCAGTGCCATATACTGCTGGCTCCACCGTGATAGTGGACCCAAGGACCAGAATTTGAACCGAACGAACCAAACAAGAGCCAGAGGCGTGGCTCAAGCACCCGCCCCTAATGCGCTGACCCAGCCGCTTCGGTGCAGGCGCTTCGAAAGGTAGATGACAAGCGCGAATGCCAGCAGCCTCGATTTCCAACCTGCGAAGCGCAACTATTAGGCGAATCGCAAAGATCCTTACGCCGCAAATGACGGGGAACGACATCAACGCAATCATTGACGATTTCCCCATAGAGGTCGCTCCTGGCAGTAAGACGGACCGAATTGACGATTTCCTTAAAGCCTACCGTACTGATGTCTCGACATTCTTGGACGCGCTCTCTGCGATAGCGCATCCAAATAATTTTAGCGTCTTCGCTCAGGACAGTATTGATTCCGAGGTCAAGACTGCAATGGCGGCGGACGGCCTTCCAATCGAGTGGACCCCAAACGGCTATAGGCTGACGATTCCTCTGGAAGTGCCGTCGTCCAACGCATACGATCTTGACGATCCCAAGAGTCCGGTTCGCAACTCTGAATATGAGGAAGAACAATCAGTGGATTATTTTGCGTTGGATACCGAAGTGCCAGACACGAAGAGCGTTGATCGCAGCAAGGTATTCGTCATTTATGGGCGGGATCGCAGGTATCGGGAATTCTTCGCATTCCTCCGCGCAATTGGACTCCATCCACTGGAATGGAACACAATCGTGCAAGATATGGGCGAAAGTTCGCCGTACACTCTCGACGTAGTAAAGCACGGGTTGTCCATAGCCCAGGCCTTTGTGGCTTTTGTAACGCCGGACGAGCACGCCACATTGCTGCCGTCTCTTACCGCTGGGAACGATTCTATGGGCGACAAAGAACGAGATCAGCCGCGGCCGAATGTTCTCATTGAGCTGGGTATGGCACTCGCCCTCGCACAGCGGAGGACGCTCGTTATTTTTGTTGGAACCGCTGCACTCGGCTCCGATGTTGCTGGCATAAACGGCATAATTTTCGATGGGGAGGCAGCCTCGCGTCATTCTGTTGCGGAACGCCTCCGCGCAGTCGGCTGCGCTGTTAATACTTCGGGCCTTGACTGGTTAGACGCTGGATCATTCAAGAGCTAAGAGAGTTGCGTTCCCACGATCGGGCGCGACGTTCCCCACGAGGATCGTGTCCCAGCGCGTGGTGTATGAACCGCGGCTCGGCGAGGTGGGCTGTCAGCCGGTGATCACCGCTGAAAGCCTAGCGGCCTGATTGTCGCTGAGCGCCGTGAGTCCTTCGAGCTGCATGTAGCGGCGCTGCAGTTGCCATTCGTCGTTTTGTTCGAGCATCAACGCTCCGACGAGCCGTACGATCGCAGCCTCGTTGGGAAAGATGCCGACAACGTCAGTTCTGCGCTTGATCTCGGCGTTGAAGCGTTCCAGCGGATTCGTTGAAGCGATCTGTGTGCGATGCGCTTTTGGGAATCCATGAACGCCAGGACGTCGTGTTCTGCGTCATCCATCATCGTCGAGAGTTTCGGGAACTTCTAGTCAAGTCCCAAATCTGCTGTAAATTCGGTTCAGCTTAGCATAGCGGTTACGCCGCTCTCGTTTTCTCCTTGGTCGGCAGATTTCGCTCGGCGACCCACTCATGGTAGTCGCCCATGTCGAGGTAGACGCGTTCTTGCCACGTCTCACTCATCTCGGCGAGCAGTGCGCCGATCAAACGAATTGCCGACGCCTCGTTCGGAAAGACGCGAATCACGCGTTCGCGCCGACGGACTTCTTGATTGAGCCGCTCCATCATGTTTGTCGTTCGTAGCCGGCGACGATACTTCTCGGGCAACGCCATCACCGCCATGGCGTCGTCAAAGCCGTTTTCCAAACAGGCCACCGCCTTGGCCGCCGTCTTCGCAAAGCGTTTCGCAAGTTCGTCGCGGTGCCGGCGCGCGTCAACGATGTCGGTCGACGAGAAAATCAGTTTCATCGCCGCCGCAAATGTGGTGCGCTCCCGGTTCGGGCAATGCCCGAGCGCGTTGCGCATCAGATGTACCTGGCAGCGTTGCCAACTCGCGCCGATGAAATTCTTGTTCACGGCTTCGACCAGCCCGGCGTGATCGTCGGAAACCACGAAATCGACGCCATGTAAGCCGCGTTTCTTGAGTGACCCGAAAAGCTCGTTCCAGGTCGCAAAGCTCTCGACGTCGCCGATCGCTAAGCCCAAGATATCGCGGAAACCGTCGGCACGGACGCCCCCGGCGATCAAGATCGCCTTGCTGGAAACGCGATCGTCGCAGCGGGCTTTGGTGAAAAGCGCGTCGACGATCACGAACGGATACGCGTCATCAAGCCGCCGAGAGATAAACGCGTTGACGCGGGCGTCCAAGCCCGTCGCAAGCCGGCTGACTGTTGATTTCGAAAACGACGTGCCGCACAGCGCTTCGGTGATCTCGCTGACCTTGCGCGTTGAAACGCCGTTGACCACCATTTCCATGAGACCGAGAACAAAAGCTTGTTCACTGCGCCGATACCGCGCGAAAATCTCGCTTGAAAAGCCCCCATCGCGCGTTTGCGGAACGCGTAGCGCAATCGGGCCGACGCGCGTGTACAGCTGGCGCTCGCGGTATCCGTTGCGATAGCCGGACCGGTCGTCATTGCGCTCGTAGCGATCGGCAGAGAGATGCTCGCGGATCTGCGTCTCGAGGACCTGCTGCAGCGCGCTCTCGACCAGCTGCGCCAGGGCGTTGGGGCGCTCGAGGAGGTCTGGCATCAGCGATTCGGATAGGGTAACATCGTAATCGGCCACCGTTTCGTCCCTTCGGTTGAGAAGTTGTTCACAAAATGAATCTTCCGAACCGAAACGGTGGCCCCCCGCCACCGGGCTTTTACAGCATTTTAAGGGACGTCATCCCCAGCGCTGCTTGATCATCGAGATCCGAATAGTGGATTCGTCCATAAAGCTCACCTCGATATGGCGTTCTGCGCGGTTAGCGTTCGCCGGCGGCGTTCTGAACCGAGAGCTCCCAGCGGTACCCGTCCGGATCGTGAAACCACAGGCCCATATGCGGCGAGCCCGGCGATGTTGGGCCGATCTCGTCGCCCGGATCTTCGAGGTCTACGCGGTTTTTCTTCAACGTTTCGAGCGCTTCGCGCAGCGCGCGCATGTTCTCGAGGTGAAGCGATATGTGGTCGATCGTGTCCGGGTGTGGTGTGCCTTTGAAGAACCCGATGATGATCGCGTCGTTCGTTACCGCGATGGCCTCATCGGACCGGAACATTTCCCGCAGATCGAAGTTCTTGGTCCAAAACTGCGCGCTTTTCTCCGGGTCTCTGACGGCAAGGCTGAAATGCCAGACCGTGCCGAGTTTTACTTTCACGTCCGCACCTCCGTAGGGCCGCCGTCATTCCAGCATTGACACGGTAATTCACGCCGGCTCGCGGCGCTAACGCCTGGCAGGCAACGGAGTTATCTCTACGCTACGGAGGAAACCAGACCCCGCCTTCCAAGGGTTGTCTATGCTGGTCTCTAGGAAAGCATTCCTGGGAGCAACAACTGCCTGCGCTCTCACTGCCTGCCACAGCAGTTTTGGACAGACAGCTGCTCCCGGCATACTCACGGTGCTGCCGATTTCGCCGTTTCCCGCGGAAACGCGACTGTGGAGCGGCGGAGCGCCAATCCCTTCGAATTGGATGCTTTGTCAGGGACAAACGCTGTCGATCGCGCAATACAGCGCAGTTTTCCAAGCACTTGGTTCGGCGTTCGCAACCGGCGACGGCGTGACGTTCCGGCTCCCAACATTCCATAGCCCACGAGTCATTGCCGTCCAGGGCAAGGCTTGGGTATAGAATGGAGCCGCAAATCGGGCAGATAGTGCTCTGCGCGTTCCCGTCCCAACTTTTCGACTTTCTCGTGTGTGACGGATCGGAACAGTCATCCGGCACTTACGAGGGCCTTTCCACGATCTTAAACACGTATACGGATAACTATCTTGCGTTTCTTCTGCCGAACCTCACGCTGCCGTCGCCGTTATCGGAATCGAGCGGAAGTTGGCAAATCTGCGCGATCGGCGCATACCCCCCGTACAATGCCAACTCGGCGCTCGTCGGAGAACTCGACCTTTTCGCGACCGGACCAGCTACGTATGGCGGAACCAATTACTACCCATGCAACGGCTCGATTCTTGATACACCGCCCAACCCAGGGCTCTACGCCGTGATCGGCGATCAATTCGGCGGCAACAACAACGCATTTTCGCTTCCAACGCTGGCTGCGCCGCAGGGCACAAATCTTCCAACCGGTCTGGCTTACGGGATTTGCGCGAGCGGATTGTGGCCGCCCGGGCCTGCGCTCGCGTCGACCATCGGGACGCTGCAATTGTTGCCTACACTTGCTAGCGGCTCGGGCACGACGTGGCCGGCATCGTACGTGCCGTGCAACGGACAAGCGCTCGCCATCGCCGATTACTTGGCGCTGTATTCGGTCATCGGCACAACCTTCGGCGGCGGTTCCGGCACGTTCAATGTCCCGTCAGTCGCTGCACCCGCGCACATGTTCTGGGCGATCGTGGCGAATGGCGTGATGCCGAGCTTTCAAAACGAGCCGACCTGACACTCATCCGCGAGAAATGCACATGTATTGGAATTTCGCCGGCGACCGCAAAGACATGATCGACGGCGCGAGCGTGGGCTGGACTCAGCAGCTGGGAAGCTGAGGTTAGTTGATTGCTCGCGGCCCGACGCTGAACGAACCAGACGAGCAAATCTCCAGGATCTGTGCGGCGCTCAGCCGGCGAAAACTCGCGTTGCAATATTCAAACGGTTCGCCGGCCTGGGTCATGTCGTAACGCGCCTGCGCTCCGGGATTGAGTCGCGGCCGTTGTTGAATCGTCTTCTTCTTGAAGTTCACGCGGTAAGCCAGATCCGCTCCGAAGAGAAAAATCTCTCCGCGGTTGTTCGCATACCCGCCGTAGATGGGCTCAGGAGGCACGGGAACGACGCCGTTCGAGACCTTTTTGTTCAAATTGAGTGCGCCGATCGGCGCAGTAGCTAACATCATGCAAGGCTTGCAACCCAACGAAGGCGCAAAGGGTTGCACTTGCACGCGCCCTAGGTACTCAGGTTGTCGATGGCGCTGAACGACAAGAAGTAGATGATCATCACCCAGTAAATCAGGTACGACACGATCGGCAAGAAGAACGCGGAGATGAGGCCGACCACGCGGATATAGAGCGAGAATCGGATACGGCGATAGGTCGCGCGCGCCTGTTCGGGCGGCACGTCCGCGTTGTACGCGCCGCTTTCGATGAGGTGGCGCGCCATGAAGAAACCGAGGAGCGCGCCGGTCAATAGTACGATGGAATACAAAACCGCGGCCGCCGGAAGCGTCGGATACGTTCCCGCCACGTTCGTTGCATACGGGATGAAGGCAGCCACAACCAGGAACGCCGTGTTCAACATGATCGTCTTGTGGTCGAGGATGCGCACGTCGTGGAACATCGCGCTGTGCAGCCGCCAGTAGTTCACGATGATGAAAAAGCTCAAGAGAAAGGCCAGCAGCTTGGGCCACTGGGATGCCAGCGCGTGCACGAGCGCCCCATTGTTCGCGCCGCCGAGCACCGGGACGGCGAAATTCAAAACGAGCAGCGTCGCCGAAATGGCGAAGATTCCGTCCGCAAACTGCTCGAGCCGGGTGGGCGTCATGGAGGTCTCTACGGGAAGCCATCGCGGTAATCCCTCAGCGGTCGCTCGCCCCGGGACAATACAAAAGCGGGAACGTATTCGAGGCTGCAAAAAACCTCATCAATACCGGAACATCAGGGATCGGCCGATCGACTCCGGTAGCAGGAGCGGGTGAGATGAGTGTTGCTGAAAACAAGGACGTCATAAGGCGCATTTATGCGGCGATGGAACAGGGTGACACGAGCGTGTTTGGCGCCCACGTTCATCCCGATTACGTTTGGCGTATCGCCGGTCAATGCAGTTGGTCGGGCACGTTCGAGGGGCGAGAAGCAATCCTTCGCGACCTCATCCGGCCACTCTTCGCCCGTTTTGCAACGACCTACAAGGCAAAACTCAAGAACGTGATTGGCGAGGATGATTTTGTTGTCGCTGAAGTCGACGGCGACGTCGTTACCAAGGACGGGGGCCGCTATAACAACAACTACTGCTTCGTATTCAGGTTTCGCGGCAACAAAATTGCCGAGGTTGTCGAATACGCTGACACCGATCTCGAAGAGCGTGTTCTTGGCCGGTATGATGACGCGTTAGTGAACCCCAACTGATACTTCCTTCATATGTCGAAACTGATTTACATCGTCAATACATCGCTCGACGGGTACATCGAGGACGCGTCGGGTTCTTTCGATTGGGTCAACCCCGATCAAGTCCACGCGTTCATCACCGAGTTGCTGCGGCCGATGGGAACCTATCTCTACGGACGACGGCTCTACGAAACGATGGCCTACTGGGATGCGCCGGCGATCGAGGACTATCCACCCGAACATCGCGACTTCGCGCGGGTCTGGCAGAAGGCCGAGAAGGTCGTCTTTTCGCGGACGCTGACAACCGCCGCGACCCGCAACACGCGTATCGAGCGGGACTTCGACCCCGAGGCCATTCGGAAGCTCAAGCGCGAATCGGAGCACGACATCAACATCGGCGGCGCGGAGCTTGCGGGGCTTGCGCTCGAAGCCGATCTCGTCGACGAATGTCACCTGTTTCTCAACCCGGTGATCGTGGGCGGTGGAAAGCCGGCATTCCGGCCGGGCTTACGCCGGAGCCTCGAACTCCTCGAGACGCGCCATTTCGACACCGGGGTCATCCACGTGCACCATCGCATGCGAAGCGCTATTCCGGTCGCCGAGGCAAGGGCTGAGGCGTCGGACGGAGTGTAAGCGCGCACTGCGGATCAGCAAATCGCGCTTCGGCGCGACAGTTCAACAAGGAGAATTCCGTGAAGGCCGCCGTCGTGAAAGCCCCGGGCGCGATTCCCGAATACGCTGAGTTCACCGATCCCGGCACCGAAGAAGGCTATGAACTGGTCGATCTCGTCGCGGCCGGCCTTCATCCTATCGTGCGCTCGCTGGCGGCGGGGCGTCACTACGGCAGTACCGGTTCTTGGCCGCTCATCCCCGGCATCGACGCTGTCGCGCGCACCGTTGCCGGCGATCTAGTCTACACGGGTTTTGTTCGTCCGCCGTATGGGACGTTTGCGCAGCGAATGGCCGTGCCAAAAAGGATGCGCGCCGCTCTGCCCCCGGGAGCGGATCCGGTGCAGGTCGCCGGAGGGCTGAATCCCGGGCTTTCGTCATGGCTGCCGCTGAACGCGCGCGTAACGGAGCTTGGTGCGATAGGCGCTGTGCTTATTCTCGGGGTGACCGGCATGGCCGGATCGCTCGCGGTTCAACATGCTCGATTGCTCGGAGCATCCGCGGTCATAGGAGTTGGGCGAAATCCGTCCGCGCTTCGACGCGCCGCGGAGTTTGGTGCAAAGACCGTCGCGCTTACGGGCGACCGTGAAGGCGATACCGAGGCGCTCGTCCGTGCGCTCGATGGTGCCGAGCCCAGCATCGTGCTCGACTATCTCTGGGCGAGCGCAGCGGAAACCGCATTCGCGGCTTTGGCAAGGCGCGGACTCGACGAGGACACGGCAAACATCGCGTACGTTCAAATCGGTGCGATGGCCGGTCCCGACGCCGTCGTTCCCGCCGCACTCTTACGAAGCCGCCGCATTCGTATTTCCGGAAGCGGCGCCGGCTCGGCCTCGATCGCCGATATCATGGCCCAACTCCCGCGCTACCTGCAGCTCATCGCCGACGGAAAAATCGTGGTCCCTACACAAACCTTCGCGCTCTCATCGATCAGCGAAGCATGGAGCGCGCCGGCCGAGAGCGCGCGCCGAATCGTCATCGTTCCTTAGATCGGGCCCGCGTGATAAAATCGGTTCGTGCAGGGGATAAATCCGGAAGCCAAACCGTCAGGAACCGGTTGCGTCGAGTGTCTCGCCGACGGCGGATGGTGGCTTCACCTCCGCCGGTGCGCGGAATGTGGCCACATCGGGTGCTGCGATAGCTCACCGAAAAAACATGCAACCGCCCACTTTCACGCGACGCGCCATCCGATCATCGCGAGCTTCGAGCCGGGCGAGGCGTGGTTCTACAGCTATGTATCGCAGGAAACCGTGCCGGGCGCTCACTTGGCGCCGCCAAGATGGCACCCGAACGATCAACCGGTTCCGGGTCCGGCCGGCCACGTACCGCCGGATTGGGAATCGCGCGTCAGCTAAATAGCCCACGCAACGCCGGGCATCAACTCATCGTGTCGAAAAGCGGATACAATGGAGAACCGGATCTTCCCGAGAATGGCGCAACGGCTGTGGAGGTAACATTTACACCGTAATCTTTGATCTCGACGGAACGTTGATCGAGAGCGAGCAGATTTGGCGCGACGCGCGGCACGCTTTCGCGATCGATCACGGCGGTCGCTGGGTTGACGGCGCGCAAGAACGGATGATCGGCATGCGCACCAACGAATGGGCGCGCTACATGCACGATGACCTTGGTGTGTCGCTTGCCCCGGACGCCATTGCCAAACAAGTCGTCGACGCGGTCGTGCAGGTTCTGGCGAAGCACGTACCGGCGTTACCGGGGGCCGACGACGCACTTGCGCGGTTGGCCTCGGCGTTTCCGCTCGGGCTCGCGACGGCCGCCTCTCGCCCGGTCGCCGAAGCGGCGCTCGCAAGAACCGGGTGGAGCAAATACTTTAAAGCGGTGGTTTCAGCCGACGACGTCGCGCGCGGCAAACCGGCACCCGACGTGTATCTCCGCGCGCTTACGCTGATGGCAGCGGATCCGCGCCAAACCGCGGCGATCGAGGATTCGGCAAACGGCATTCGCTCGGCACACGCGGCGCAACTCGCGGTGATCGCCATACCGAATCGCGAATTTCCCCCCGATCGCGAAGCGCTCTCTCTCGCATCGCGCGTGCTCGACACCCTCAGCGAGCTCGACGTTACGACGGTCGACAGCGTGCTCGTTTGATCGTAGCGAGCCAAGCCGGTGCGCCGCGGTCGTCGTGGAAGCGCGTCTGAATGCGTTCCGGCACGATGGCGGCGATGTTCCATCCCGCGCCGGCGCTGAACGCTGCTCGCAGTTCTTCCAGACGTACGGGGTGCGGTCCGGTGCCGGGAGCCTCGTCGCTGAAGCACAGCACATAGAGCGTTCCATCATGCTCGGTCACGGATGCTAAACTCGCCACGTATGCCGGCCGCTCGTCGCCGTTGAAGGTGTGGAACAAGCCGCAGTCCAGCACCGAGGTAAACCTGCGTCCCAAGCGCTCCAACCGGAACGCGTCAGCCGCAGCAAACTCCGCCGCGATCCCACGTTCCTCGGCCTTGGCTCGCGCCATCGCGAGTGCAGTTTCCGCGACGTCAACGCCGAGAACCGGCAAGCCGAGCGCGGCGATGTGAAGCGCGTTCTCGCCGGTTCCGCAGCCCGCGTCGAGCACCGCGCCGGCGAATCCGCCTTCGGATGCCACCCGCACGATTGCCGGTTGCGGCCGGCCGATGTCCCACGGTGCGGGGCCGTCCTGGTACGAGGCGTCCCACGGCTGTCCCGATAGCCTCTCGTGGCTGGTCGGCTGCCGGCCGCCAAACGGATCGTTCCTCATGTCCGAATTATAAAACGATTTCTCCTGTGCGCACGAGGCTTTGCAGAAACGCATCGGCGTCGACGACCTGACCGAGTGCGAACGCCCCCGCACCCCGCTGTGGATTTCGGCAAACGCGTTCCACTGCTTCGACGACGATCGGCGCGGTGATTGCGTAAATGTCGCGGCCCATCACCGTGATATGGCGCTCTTCCTCACCGCGGCGAACGATCGCATCCATGACGAAGTGCTGATTCGAGCGCCCGCGCTCGTCGGCCGCAACCGGTTCCGGCGTCGCGGGATCACGCAGATCGCGAAGCGGAGCTTGATTCAGGTAGTTTCGCATTTCGCGAACTCGCACGTGCCGAGCGATCAGGATCGTCTCGCTGAACGGCAGCTCGATGACGTCTTGCGTGCCAAATGGTTCGGGAAAATTCCACGACGCCGCTGCGGGAGGCCGAATCGGTTCGAGTTTTCCACCGGAAAGCACGAGCCGCGTTGCCGTGTTTCGTGCACCCGTCATGCGCGTTCCGCGTGTCGGCCGCCAGTGGTCGAGCGCGATCGCGATCTCGATCCGGTCGGCGTGTGTCCATCCGTTCATCGCAGCGGTCGCCGCGAGGTCGCCCAGGCCGCCAAAAAACCCCGCGGCGGGGACGACGAAGATCCCCCGCTCGCGTGCCGGCGCATCGAACAGCGCGAAGGTCGAGAGCGCGCTCTCCTGTTCGGCGGTAAGGTCGAAGTAATGCACGCGGCTGCGCAGCGCGGCTTCGATCAGCGGTGCAGCGGTGTCGAGAAAGGGACCCGCGCAATGGATTACGGCATCGGTACCGGCGAGCGCGCGGTCGAGCGATTCCCCCTCGTCGAGACGCGCGACCCTGGCCGCGTTGGATTCGTGCCTGCCGATCGCGAGCGGCGCGTGGCCCCGGCGCCGGAGCTCTTCCACCACGAAGCGCCCGGTGTGGCCCGAGGCGCCATAGACTGCGATGTTCATACCGTTCCTCACGCTACAGACCTGTTTGTTTTGCACTTGCATTAAAACAGACAGGTCTGTATCATGTCAATATGGCAAACCGAACCAAGGACGTGAGGGAGCACATCCTCCAAACCGCGTCGGACCTCTTCTACCGTCAGGGCGCGCACGCGGTGGGTGTCGATCTGGTGGTCGAGCGGGCCGGCGTTGCCAAGACCAGCCTCTACCGTTATTTCGAAACCAAGGATGATCTCATCGCGGCGTTTCTCGAGCGCGAAGACGAACAGTTCTGGCAGCAATGGGACCGCGTCGCCGCGCGCCATCGCACCGATGCGCAGGCCGAACTCGACGCGCACATGCGCTGGATCGGCGAGCGGCTCGGCCGGAAGAATTATCGCGGCTGTCCCCAGTTGAACATGGCGGCGGAGTTTCCGGAGGAAGAACACCCGGCGCGACGCGTCGCCGTTTCGCACAAGCGCGAGCTTCGCAGCCGGCTCAAAGGCATTGCCGATCGGTTAGGCGCGCGCTCTTCGGACGAGCTCGCCGCGCAATTGCTGTTGCTGGTAAACGGCGCCTTCGTCAGCTCGCAGGTGATTGCCGGCGACGAAGCCGTGCCCGTCCTGCTTGCGGCCTCCCGTGCGCTGATCTCCGCGGCGCGGTGAGAAGGCAAATTCGTCAGGCGGTGGAACGCCGCGCGCTCACTCTTCGCAGATGTGCCTCGTCCGCGAAGAGCGGCGACGAAATGAGAAAATCCGCCGTCGCCCGGTTGCAGGCAATCGGAACGTTATAGAGCACGGCCAGCCGAAGCAGCGCTTTGACGTCGACGTCGTGCGGCTGCGTTGTCAGCGGATCCCAGAAGAACACGATGAGGTCTAGGCGCTGTTCGACCAGCATCGCACCGACTTGCGCATCCCCGCCCAACGGCCCCGATAGCAAGAGGTGAACGTTCAGCCCGGTTCGTTCGGCGATGAGCTTCCCGGTGGTCCCGGTGGCAACGAGCGAACATGAGGCGAGCGGTTCCCGGTTGAACTCGACCCATTCGGCCAAATCTTCTTTTCGCGCATCGTGCGCAATCAACGCCACGCGGGTACTCATGAGGGTACCCTACGGCCCAGGCCTCATCGGCGACTACGACCAAAGACGGGGCGTGAAATCCGGGCGGCCGGCGAACGTGGCCCCCAATCCGGTCACGATTTGATGCGGCAACACGCCCGCCGCAGCGGCGAGTTCGTCGAGATCGTCATCCTCATCGAGAAGAGCAAACTCTTCCCCGGGCGCCGTTCCGAGTACGGTCGCATGCTGCATTCCTACGGAGAGGATTTTGCGGTACGGTTTGGTGACGCGCGGAAAGCCGTCGCTGTATCCGCAGCGCACGACGGTGAGCGCGGTGCCCGCCGCAAGCGGTTCGTCGCCATATCCCGATCGCAGCTCGCCGCGTGAGGTCAGGCGATCCACAACGCGGGCACGCACGTGAATCGCGCACCGAAGCCGAGATCCGTTCGCGGATTGTCCTGCGCCGAACAGACCGGCACCGATGCGAACGCTGCTATTCCGGATCGAGCCCCGCGCTGCCGGAAACGTGCTGGCGACGTCTTCGCCGGCGATGTGCACGCCCTTCGCGCGAAACCGCGCGGCGAATCGGTCGAATCGTTCGCGGTCATCGCGTTCCGTTATGGGATTGCTCAGATGCGTCCAGAGTTCGACGCGCATTCCGGACGCCGCGAGCACGCTTGCGTATGCGTCGGCGTCCTCGATCTCGATTGCCGACCATCCGGCCGCAAGTCGTAAGCCGACACGAACGATCAGTTCCGGCGCATCCGGCCGGTTCGCGAGAGCGGCCAAAGAATCGGTGCGGGCGAGGTTGCCGATGCCGTGCAGATCGGCCACGCGGCACGCGTGCTCCGGCCCGCGGTCCTGCAGCGTCGCGGTCGGAGCGTCGCTGCGCATACGCACCCGTTCGAGTTCATCCGCGTCGGAGACGACGAATCCGTCCGCGCTGCCGTGCAATTCGCGCACGATGCGTTCCAATCCGAAACGGTAACCATCGGCCTTGACGACGGCCCGGACGGCGGTTCCCGTACGATGTTTCCACGTTCGCACGTTCTCGCGCAGGGCGGAACCGCTCAATTCGATCGCCGGCACCATCCTCAGTCGGGTTCTTCCAGCCGAAGCGTGCGCATCCACAGAAGCGTGAGCGTCTGCGCCATCTTTTCCACGCTCGGCTTGGTTTTGGCGAGCACCCATTCGGCCAGGATCGCAATCGCCGAACTTGCCAAACCCACCGAGATCAGCCGGCTATCGAGGCGGTTCAGGACGCCGGTCGGTTCGAGCCATTCGGTCGCGCGCGTGAGCTGTTGTACGGAACGCTCGCGCGTGGCGCGGCGGTGCTGCTCGAATTCGGGACTGATGCCCAAGCATTCGAGGGCGTAGATGCGCGCGCGCCGCGGATCCTCGGTAAAGAATTGATAGTAGGCCCGGTTCGACGAGAGGACGCGCTCGAAGGCCGGCTTTTCGGTGGCGCGAAGTGCTTCGCGCACGATCTCGTACGCGCGATCCGCCAAATCGTCGAAGATCGCGCGCAGCAGTTCCTCGCGCGAAGCGAACTCTTCGTAAAAGTGACGAGCGGTCACGCCGGACGCCGCGCAAAGCATCGGAATCGTGGTTTTCGCGAACCCCGCCGTGCCGAAAAGTTCGAATCCGGCAACGAAAAGGCGCTCGCGGCGCTCGGCGCGCCGCTGCGCGTTCGAACGTCCTCCGTAGACCCGGTTCGGCATGCATCCCTCGTTGTCGCAGGTAAAAGCCGACATTCGACAAAACCGCTTGTCACATCTTTCTGCGAGGACCCAGCCGGCCATGAATCTCTCCTTCGATCCGCAGGAACGAGCGTTCCGCAGTGAAGTGCGGGACTTCATCGCTACGCATTTGCCCGCCGACATCCGGCGCAAGGTGCAGGCGGGCGAGTTTCTCGAGAAGGACGACTACTATCGCTGGCACCGCATCCTCTTCGAGCGCGGCTGGGCCGCGCCGGCGTGGCCCAAAGCCGAAGGCGGTACCGGCTGGGATGCGATTCGCCGCCACATTTTTTCAGAGGAAATCGCCTACGGCTGGGCACCGCGGATGCTTCCCTTCGGGCTCTCGATGGTCGCGCCGGTGATCATGGAATTCGGAAACGACGCACAGCGCGCGCGCTTTCTGCCGCCGATACTTTCCGGCGACGAGTTCTGGTGCCAGGGATATTCGGAACCGGGCTCCGGCTCGGATCTCGCCTCGCTCTCGACCAAAGCGCAGCGCGACGGCGAGCGCTACGTCATCGAAGGAACGAAGACGTGGATCACGGCGGCGCAGTGGGCGGATTGGATCTTCGTGCTCGCGCGCACCGATCCGAGCGCGAAGAAGCAGGAGGGCATCTCGTTCATCCTCGTCGACATGCGCAGCCCGGGCGTGACCGTGCGCCCGATCACCACGATCGACGGTGGTCAGGAAATCAACGAAGTGCATTTCGATCGCGTCGAGGTTCCGGTCGAGAATCGCGTCGGCAACGAAGGCGAGGGCTGGACCTACGCCAAGTTTTTGCTCGAACACGAACGCACCGGGACCGCGGCGATCGCGGTCTGCCGGCAAATGCTCGAATCGCTCAGTGAGTTGCGCGAGCGCGAGGGCGTGGAAGACCGGCGCTTCGACGAGCGCATCGCCGAGGTCGACATCGAGCTCACCGCGCTTGCATTTACCGAACTGCGCGTCCTGGCGGCCGAGTCGGCCGGCACGCGGCCCGGCCCGGAATCTTCGATCCTCAAACTCAAAGGAACCGAGATTCAGCAAGCGGTCACCGAACTCGCGCTCGATCTCGGCGGCCCCTACGCCGATCCGGCGCTCGCGCGCCGCTACTACAACGTGCGCAAAGCCTCGATCTACGCCGGCTCCAACGAGATCCAAAAGAACATCATCGCCAAACGGATTCTGAAGGTGTAGAATCGATGGATTTTGAGCTGAGCGCCGAGCAACTCTTACTGCAAGATAGCGTTTCTCGCTTTGCGGCGGATCATGCCGGTACGAGCGCCGATCCGTGGAAAACCTTCGCGCAGCTCGGGTGGCTGGCCGTCGGGACGCCGGAGGAACTCGGCGGATTCGGCGGCCCGACCGAGACGCTGCTGCTGATGGAACAGTTCGGCCGCGGGCTGGTGCGGAGCGCTTATGTCACGCAAGTGGTCTTCGCCGGGACGATATTGCGGGCGGCGGAGCGGCTCGATCTGCTCGAAGAACTCACCGAAGGACGACGGCGCTTTGCCGTTGCCTACGAGGAGCCGCACGCGCGCTACGATCCCTCGCGCGTCGATACTTCGCTCCGGCGTGACGGCAACGGCTGGATCGTTTCCGGATCGAAGGTACGCGTACTCGATCCGTCGAGCGCCGATACGCTGATCGTTTCGGCGCGCGGCGATGCCGGAATCGCGCTGGTCGCCGTTCCCGCCGCCGCGCAAAACCTCATCCGTCACGCGTATCCGGCCGAGGACGGAAGCGACGTTGCCAACCTTCGCTTCGATCGCGTGCGCGTCGACGACGATGCGATCCTGGCCGGCGGCGCCGACGGGCTCGAACTGTTGGAATTCGGCATCGACTCCGCCACCGCCGCGTTGTGCGCGGAAGCGCTCGGCTTATGTGCGGTGATGCTCGAGACCACCGTCGGGTATACGAAGGAGCGTCACCAGTTCGGCGTCCCGCTGAGTTCGTTTCAAGCGCTGCAGCACCGGATGGCCGAGATGTACATCGAACTCGAGCTGTTGCGATCGATGGCCTATTACGCGGCGATGACCCTTCAGGACGAACGCGATCCGGCGGCGCGTAAGCGCGGGATCTCGAGCGCCAAAGCGCAGGTCGCAAAATCCGGACGGTTCATCGGGCAGCAGGCGATCCAATTGCACGGCGCGATCGGCATGAGCGAAGAGTACAAGATCGGCGGCTATTTCAAACGGATGACGCTGGTCGAACGGCTGCTCGGCGATCGCGATTATCATTTGCGCCGCTACGTCGACGTGAGTTATGCGGCTCCGCGTGAGGCGGTTGCGATCTCGTGAGGCTCGCCGCCGTGCTGGTCACTGCCGTCGTCATCGCCGTACTCCCGAGGCTGATCCCCGCATATATCACGTTCGAGCTGACGTACGTTGCGGCGTATGCAATCGCCATCGCGGGTCTTGTGATCCTGATCGGAAAGACGGGGCAGATTTCGCTCGGGCACGGCGCCTTTTTGGCGGTCGGCGGGTACACCGTCGCGATTCTCTCGACGCACGGCGTGCCGTACGGCATCGCGATCGTCCTCGCTGCGCTGATCGCGGGCCTTCTCGGCGTCGCGCTCGGCGGCATCGCGCTGCGCCTCGAAGGGGTCTATCTTGCGCTCGCGACCTTCGCGCTCGCCGCCTCGGTGTCGCCCATCCTCAAGCGCTTCAGCAGCCTGACCGGCGGCGCGACGGGCATTTCGATCCCTCCGCACTCCCAGACGATGCTGTACTTTCTCACCTGGGGCATCGCCGCGCTGCTGCTCCTCTTCACCTACGTCGTTCTGCGCGGACGCATCGGCCTTTCACTGCGCGCGCTCCGCGACAGCGAAGTGGCGGCGGTGTCGTTCGGGGTGAATCCGGTTCTCTATAAGACGCTCGCCTTCGGCTGGAGCGCTGCCTATGCGGGTATCGCCGGCGCACTGCTTGCGCTGGCGACGGCCTACGTGAGCCCCGACATCTACAACGTTGCGCTCTCGCTCAACCTCTTGGTTGGCGCCGTGATCGGCGGCCTGCAACTGTTGTGGGGTGCGCTGCTCGGCGGCGCCGTAATCGAATTCTTCCCGCTTTGGGCGCAAGCGGTGAATCCGGCGTTCGCGTCGGTCGTCTACGGCGTCGCGCTCATTCTCATCATGATGTTCATGCCCGGAGGAATCGCCGGCGCATTGGGTCGCCGGATGTCTTTTATAAGGAGGGATCATGAGTAAACGGAACACCTGGTTCGGTACCGCTATCATAGCCGTCATCGCATTGACGCTCACCCTCGGCATCCCATCCGGCGCGCAGAGCGTGCCCGGCGTTACGCCGACGCAGATCCTGCTCGGTGGAACGCACCCGTACAGCGGCCCCGCGGCGGGCTACGCCCCCATCGGCAAAGGCATACTCGCGTACTTTGCCTACGTCAACGATCACGGCGGCGTCTACGGGCGCAAGATCGTCTACGAAGACAAAGACGACGCCTACAATCCACCCCAGACGGTTCAACTCGTGCGGCAGATGGTCGAACAAGATCACGTCTTCGCGATCTTCGATTCGCTCGGCACGCCGCCGAACATCGCGATTCGGCCCTACTTGAACGACAACAAGGTGCCGCAACTTTACGTCGCGACTGGAGCGACGCAGTTCGGCGCGGATTACAAGCAGTATCCCTGGACGATCGGCTGGCAGGCGAACTATCACGACGAAGCCACGATCTTCGCGAAATATCTCCTCAAGACGACACCGAACGCCAAGATCGGCGTGCTCTATCAAAACGACGACTTCGGCGAGGACTTGCTCGACGGTCTCAAGAGTGGTCTCGGCGCCAAGGCGAATCAGATCGTCAAAGAGGCGAGCTACGAAGTAACCGATCCCGACGTCACCTCGCAGATCGCCAGCCTCAAGGCTAGCGGCGCGGATACGGTGTTCATCTTTGCCACGCCGAAATTTGCCATCGGAGCGATGGTCACCATCGCCAAGATGTCGTGGAAGCCGGTGGTCTACCTGAACAGCGTCTCGAACGCAATACCCTTCATGCAAGCGGCGACGAGCGCGGGCGGCCCGGCGGCCACCAACGGCGTGATCTCGGCCATCTACCTCAAAGATCCGACTGACCCGGGGTATGCAAACGACCCCGGCGTCAAGCTGTATCGCGCGATCCTCGCGAAGTACTCGCCCGGCGCGAACGCAGCCGACGCCGACTATCTCTACGGTATGGCCGTTGCGTTCACGATGGTCGACACCTTGAAGATGGCCGGCAAAGACCTCACGCGCGAGGGGGTCATGCGCGCGGCAACCCATCTGCACGAGACCGACAATCCGTTCGTCTTCCCCGGCATCCTCGTTTCGACCACGCCGACCGACCGGTTTCCGATTCGGCAAGAGGCGCTGATCCGATACGAAAACGGCGCGTGGAAGCGGTTCACCGGACTGTTCTCGAACCGCTATTAATGGACGACCGCGCGGCGACGATCTCGATCGAAAGGCTCTCGATTCATTTCGGGGGCGTCGCCGCGCTGTCCGACGTCTCGTTTGAGGTTGGGCAGGGCGCGATCACCGGCCTCATCGGCCCGAACGGCGCGGGGAAGACGACGCTGTTCAACTGCATCACCGGCCTGTACCGGCCGAATGCGGGCAGCGTCTTCTTCAAGGGTGAGAACCTGTTGCGCCTCACCCCGTACCGCATCGCCGGCCGCCGCATCGCGCGTACGTTTCAAAATCTCGAGCTCTTTTCACGCATGACCGCGCTCGAGAACGTGATGGTGGGCGGTGCGAAACGCGCGCAAGCACGCGAATTGCTCGACTACGTGGGCCAGGGAGATACCGCCGCCCGAATCGTTCACGGCCTGCCGTTCGGCGCTCGCAAAATGATCGAACTCGCGCGCGCGCTTGCGATGGGCCCCGAATTGCTCCTGCTCGATGAACCGGCCTCGGGATTCGGCCACGACGCGATCGGGACGATCGGCGACACGATCCAGCGGATTCGCCGCGACTTCAAGACGACGATTCTGATGGTCGAACATTCGATGCAGCTGGTGATGCGGATCTGCGATCGCATCGTCGTGCTGAACAGCGGGCAAAAACTCGCCGAAGGCGAGCCGGCGGCGATCGCGTCGAACCGCGCCGTCATCGACGCCTATCTCGGAAGTACGGAGATCGCATAAACCATGCTCGAGATTTCGCATCTTCGCGCGTCGTACGGGGAGATCGAAGCGCTGCACGACGTCTCGTTCCGGGTAGAGGACGGGACGATCGTCGCCCTGCTCGGTGCCAACGGCGCGGGGAAGACGACGACTCTGCGGGCGATCAGCGGAATGATCAAGCACAGCGGATCGATTACGTTCGACGGCCGCTCGCTCGGCGAGTACGGCCCCGAGGACGTCGCGCGCGCCGGCATCGCGCACGTGCCCGAAGGGCGCGGCACGCTGTCCGATTTGACCGTGTGGGAGAACCTCGTGCTCGGCGGCTATTTGCTTCGCTCGCAACAGTTGCGTGAACGCTACGCCCGCGTCACCGAGTATTTCCCCTGGATGGAGTCGCGTAAGAAGCAACACGCCGGTACGCTGAGCGGCGGTGAGCAGCAGATGCTCGCGATCGCACGTGCGCTGATGCTGCAGCCGAAACTGATTCTACTCGACGAGCCCTCGCTGGGCCTCGCACCGCTCGTCGCGCGCGATATCTTCGCGCTTTTGCAGACGATCAATCGCGAGGATGGCGTCGCGCTGCTGCTCGTCGAACAGAACGCCGTTGCTGCGCTGGCGATGGCCTCACATGCCTACGTGCTCGAAACGGGTCGTGTAGCGGCAACCGGTGCTGCCGAGGAACTCGCGCGCGACGATCGCGTGCGCCGGTCGTACTTGGGCCTCGACCCGATTACCGCCTAGGGAAGCTCTGAAGAGCTTCCTTAGACTCTTTTTACGTGCGCGCGGCCGAATAAGCCGGCCGGACGCACGAGCAGCACGATCACGATGATCCCGAACGCGACCGGCAAATTCAGATCCGTTCCGATGAAGGAAACGTAGGTGCCGAGCAGCGCGAGCGCCACGCCGAGCAGCAGGCCGCCGATCACCGCCCCGATGGGGCTCTCGATACCGCCGAGAACTGCCGCGGCAAAAGCGTAGACGAGCACGCCTTGCATCATGTTCGGCTCGAGAAAGACCACCGGTGCGATCATGATGCCGGAAACCGCGCCCACCAACGCGGCAAGACCCCATCCGATCGCGAGCATCCGGCTCACGCGAATCCCCATCAGCCGGCTCTGTTCCGGATAGAGCGCCGCGGCGCGCAGCCCAAGTCCCAGCTTGGTCTTTTGAAAGAGCAGGTACACCGCGAGCAGCGTCACCAGCGAGACGCCGATGACGCCGAGATCTTGCAGGCTCAGGCTCACGCCGCCGACGTTGAGTGCCGCGATCGGAAACGGACTCGGAAAGCTGCGCACCATGTAGCCCCAGATCCAGCCCGCGGCCCCGTTGCACACGATCAGCAGCCCGAGGGTCACGATGACGATGGTCAGCTGCGGCGCGCGCTCGACCGGGCGGATGACGACGCGTTCGATTGCGAATGCGGCGACGAACGCGATCACGAGCGTGATCCCGAAGGCGAGCCACATCGGTACGCCGACCTGGACCAGCTGCCATGCGATGAACGTGGAAAACATCGCCATCTCACCCTGAGCGAAATTCACGACGTTCATCGAGCGATAGATCAGGACGAGCGCCAGCGCCAGACTGGCGAAGATCGAGCCGGTGGCTAGGCCGCTGACGATCTGCTGGGCGAGTTCTTGCATACTACTCTCAGATACGCCACCATGCTATACTAAACCCTCGCCGAACGAGGGAGGCACCCATGAGCAGGAACGTCGCCGATGCTATGTGGGAACTGCTGCATGCCGCCGGCGTCCGCCGATGCTACGGCATCGTCGGCGACGCGCTCAACCCGACGATCGACGCGCTGCATCGCAACGGTGCAGTGGAATTCATTCACGTCCGCCACGAGGAGTACGGCGGGTTCGCCGCCGTCGCCGACGCGTACCTTACCGGCGACCCGGTCGCGATTTGCGGAACCGCCGGACCCGGCGTAACGCACCTCATCAACGCCATGCTCGATGCCCGCAAAGAGGGCGCGCCGATCATCGTGATCGCGGGCGACGTCGAATCGGCGATCATCGACACCGAGGCGCTCGAGGAGCTCAATCCCTATCAGTTTTTCCAAACGGCTTCGCTGTACACGGGGCGCATCATCAATGCGCGGCAGGTGCGGGCAGTCGTACAAACCGCATTGCGCGCCGCCTTGGTCGATCGCGGACCGACCGTAATTTCATTACCGGGCGACATCGCCGTGCAGTCCTACGACGGTCCACTCGATCCGGTCGTGCGCACGAACGGTTCGATGTTGCGCCCGGCGGATGCCGACATGCGGCGCCTCGCGGCGATGATCGATAACGCCGAGCGTGTAACGATTTTCGGTGGCGACGGATGCCGCGGTGCGCACGACGAAGTTGTCGCGCTCGCGCAGAAGCTCAAGGCTCCCGTGGGCTACTCCTTCCGCGGAAAGCAATACCTCGAGTACGACAATTCGAATGCGGTCGGCATGACGGGATTGATCGGGTATGGCGGCGCGTACCGCGCGATGCACGAGGCCGATCTGCTGCTCATGCTCGGCACCGACTTCCCGTTTTCGGAGTTTCTCCCCGGGAAAGACGTGAAGAAAGTTCAGATCGATCGCCAAGGAAAGAATCTCGGGCGACGTACGCCGATCGATCTCGGACTGGTCGGAAATGTCGGCGACACCGTCGGCGCGCTACTGGGGCTCGTGGCGGAGAAGACCACGACCAACCATCTCGACCGCGCGCTCGGACTCTCCCGCGAGTGGAACGATTCGCTCGCGAGCTACGTCGAGCGCGGCCCGAGCTTGCGCCCGATCCGCCCGGAATATCTCGTCGCGACGCTCGACCGTCTGGCCGCGGACGACGCGTTCTTCGGCGTGGACACGGGAACGCCGTGCATTTGGGTGGCGCGCTACATCCGAGCGAGCGCGAAACGAAGCATTTTCGGATCGTTCACCTGGGCGTCGATGGCGAGCGGCGCACCGAACGCGATGGGCGCGCAGTTCGCCGCTCCCGGCCGCCAAACGATCGCGCTCAGCGGTGACGGCGGCTTCACGATGCTGGGCATGGGCGATATGCTCACGCTCGTCGAGCGAAAGTTGCCGGTCGTCGTGATCGTGTTCAACAATGGATCGCTCGATTTCGTTCGGATCGAGCAGCAGGAGGCCGGCGTGCCGCCGTTCGGAACCGATTTCGTCAACCCGAACTTCGCACTCGTCGCGGAGGCGATGGGCGCAAAGGGGATACGGCTCGAGGATCCGGCCAACGTCGAACAGGGATTGCGCGAAGCGCTCGATCATCGCGGCGGCCCGGTCGTCGTCGACGCCGTCGTCGATCCGTTCGCGCTCTCGATTCCGTCACACGTTCCGACCCACACCGCAGCCGGCTTTACGCTGAGCGCGTGGAAGCAGGTGGCGAGCGGCCACGGCGGTTTCGTCTTCGATGAGATCGTGCACAACCTCGATCTCGCGAAATCGACGACGCTGATCGATTAGCGCGCGTAGAGCTCCGCGAAGCCGTTGCCGTCGACGTCCACGATCCGCGCGATCTGCCGGAACCCAGGCTGCGTCATCGGATGGTCGTTGTCGATCGCGAGCATCGTTCCCGGCAACGAGCAGCGCGGATCCTCGATGTCGTCGATCGTCTGCAGCCGGCTGCCCGCGAGATAGAAACGGATATACGAGTCGAGCTCGTAGGAAGCCGGCCGAATCAGGAAGCAGACGCGCCGGTACCGGCTCTGGTCCGCAAGGATGGTTTCGAAGAGCGCTCGCGTCCCCGAATCCCAGGCGTTCGAATTCTGATGTACGTAGTCGGTGAAGTAGAAGCGCGCGAACCGCACCACCGAGATACCGATCGCTGCGGCCAGTCCAATGCCCAAGATCCATCTCGCCGTTCGGATGATCCGGCGGCGCCGCAACATTCCGGCGGCGTCGAAGAGAAATACGATGCCGATCGCGCCCATGATGCAGAAGACGGGCGCTCCCGCGAGCGTCCTTGGCGCATTGGGCGCACCTTCGTTGGTCAACGCACCGCCGAGCGGATATGCGAGCACCCACAGCCCGAGCCAGAGCAAGAGCGCGCGGACGCGCACGTAGTGGAACGAGGCGAGCGCGCCGAGCGCGGCGAGCGGCACCAGCCACCAATAGAAGGCGCCGAAGCCATTGAGATAACGCCAGGTGATGCCGGAGATGGGATCGCCCGTCACGGCCAGATACGACCATCGAAAATGTGCGAGGTAGTTCCGTGCGAAAATGGCGAGCGTTGCGGGCGAGATACCGCTGGAAAACGTCGCGATTCCGTGTACGCGCGCGCTGGTGCGCGGGTCGAAGAACCACATCCAGAGCGCCGGCGCCGCGACGATAAGCCATAGTATTGCCGCGCCGATGGTCACGCGCGCGGCAGCACGAGAGCGCCCACGGTTCGCATAGATGACGAGGAGTGGAGCGCCGAGCACCGCGGCGTAAAACCAACCCGCCATGTACGTGTACGCCGTCAGCCCGAAGAGCAGCGCGGCGCCGATCAGTTCACGCGGTGAGCGTTCACGAAGCGCGCGCAGCGCGAGATAGATTCCTGCGAGCAAGAAGGGAAGTTCGGACGCCGGTTCCCACGCGATGCGTGAGAATTGCACGAAGATCGGCGCGACCGCCATCATCAGCGCGGCGAGCAACGCGATTGCGCGCCGGCGCGTGAGTTCCAGCGTGATGCCGAAGATGAGCACGATCGATGCGAGACCGAAGAGCACTGCGGGAAAGCGCAAGCCGAACGGGGTCTTGCCGAATATCAAGCTCGAAGCGTAGCCAGCCGCCGCGTAGATCGGGGGGTTGCGGACGGTGTTTGCGTAGAGAAAGGGCAACAACGTGCCGTCGACGTCGTGCCCGGTCGTCACAATGCTGCGAGCGGAATTGTAGAGATCGATCTCGTCGGCATCCAGTTCGGTCGGCACGCTCGAGAGGTGATAGAGCCGCAGGATCGCGCCGAGCACCAGAATCGACACCAGGGCAAAGGTCCTCAAGGACCCCTGATCGAGCAAGCTAAAACGCCGAACTACTCCAGGCCACGCCACTTCTTCGGGGAGTTGCACATGCGTAGTCATCTTCATCTTGCCGCAGCCACAGACGCCGGGCCCTGAGAGGACGCACGGTTAGCGTGCCCGTGAGGTAGCGGCCCAGGCTCGGATTGCGGGGATCTTTGCGTGCAGATAGTCGAGGTACCCGCCCTCGGATAAAAACTCACGGCGCAACGGATCGAGGCGGAACGTAAAGCGCTCGCCTCGATCCGTTTCGACCGTCCCGTTGTCGGCGTCGATCTCGATTGATTCGCACGCACCGCACGCGCGCGCCGCCTCGACCGGCAACGCGACCGGAATGATTCCGTTGTTGTACGCGTTCTCCAAGAAAATGCGCGCAAAGCTCGGCGCGATGACCGCGCGAAAGCCGCGCTCGCGCAGCGCCCACGCCGCATGCTCGCGCGAGCTGCCGCAACCGAAATCCGCGCCGGTGACGAGTACCGATGCGGTGGAATTGGCTTCCAGGCGCGCCGCCAGCTCGGGGTGGCCGGTGAAGAGATACGGGCCGAGCCCGTCCGGCTCGATTACCGTCAAGTGAATCGCCGGGATGATCTGATCGGTGTCGATGCCGTCGAACGGCAGCCAGAGCACGGTCCCTTTCAGACGCATACGGCGTTCCCCATGAGTTCTTCGAGTTGTGACGGAGTTGGAACGCGTCCGAGGACGGCACTGGCCGCGGCAACCACCGGCGATGCAAGATGCACGCGTCCGCCCGGACCCATGCGTCCAGGGAAGTTGCGGTTCGAGGTCGAGACGCAGCGCATCCCCTTGCCGAGTACGCCCATCGACATGCCCAGGCACGGCCCGCAGGACGAATGCGTCCAAAGCGCACCGGCGTCTTGGAAGACGTCATGCAAGCCTTCGCTCTCGGCGGCACGTTTGACGGCTTGCGAACCCGGTGTGACGATCGTTGGGATGCTCACGCGGCGGCCGCGAAGCACCTGTGCGGCGGCGCGCAGATCGTGCAAGCGTGAGTTCGTGCACGATCCGATGAAGACTTGGTCGATCTCGAGTTCCTCGATCGCATCGCCGGGTGCGATTCCCATGTACGCGAGCGACTCGGTCCGAGCGTCCTCCGGCACGCGTTCGCCGAGTGGAATCGATTGCGCGGGATTGGTGCCCCAGGTCACGAGCGGTACGATCGAAGATGCGTCGATTTCGATCGTCTTCGCGTACGCGCTCTCCCCGCATTCGTAAGCGTACCAGCGTTCCTCGCCGGCGAACGGCTCGCCGCGCGCGTGCAAATATGCGCGCGTCACGACGTCCGGCCGCACGTACCCGGTCGTCGCCCCGGCTTCGATGGCCATGTTGCAGAGCGTCATGCGCTCGCCCATCGACATCGCGGCGACCGTGCTTCCGCCGTACTCGAGGGCGTATCCTCGGCCGCCGTCGGCGCCGAGCGTACGTACGACCGTGAGCGCGACGTCCTTCGCAGCGGCCGGAGCGGGCAGAGCGCCGTCGATCTGCACGCGCATCACCAGCGGGCGTTTGAGCACGACCGATCCGGCCAGCATCGCGCCGGCCTGCGCGGTCGTACCGACACCGAAGGCGATTGCCCCGAATGCACCGAGCGTACACGTATGGCTATCGCCGCAGCACAGCGTCATACCGGGGCGGACGAGGCCGCGCTCGGGCACGAGCACGTGGCAAATTCCGTTATCGCCGACGTCGAACAAACGGATGCCGTGACGCTTCGCCCATAGCCGCAGGTGCCGCGCTTGCAGCGCGGTCGCGGCATCGTTGGCGGGCGAAACGTGGTCGTTCACCGCGACGATCGCATTCGGATCGAAGAGCGCGTCGTTGAACCGGCGCTCGATCTGAAGCGCACCGGGGGGCGTCGTGATCTCGTGCGCCACGATCCGGTCGATGAAGAGCAGATCGTTGCCGTCGGCGAGCGACTCGACGATGTGGGATTCCCAAAGCGCATCGAAGTACGTGCGGCTCATGACGCACATTCCGCCCGGCGGGCGATCGACGCGGCCAGGGCGAGCAAGTCCGAATCGCCGATGCTCGCGCGCTGCGTCGCCAGCCGGTCGAAATCGCCGGCAAATTGCCGCCAGCCTTCGTCATCGAAGTCGAGCCCCAGCCCCCTTGCCCGGGTGACGAGCGCGTGACGCCCGGAGTTTCGCCCCAGCGTCAACCGCGTCGAACACCCAACCGCCGTCGGATCGACGATTTCGTAGGTCGAGCGTTCTTTCAGGACGCCGTCTTGGTGAATGCCGGATTCGTGCGCGAACGCGTTCTCGCCGACGATTGCTTTATTCTTCTGAACCGGCATACGCGTTCCACGAGCGACCGCGCGCGAGAGATGCTGAATGCGGCTCACGTCGAATCGCGTCGCGCATCCGAAGAGCTCGCTGCGCGTCCGCAGCGCGACGACGATTTCTTCGAGCGCGCAGTTCCCGGCCCGCTCGCCGATTCCGTTGATCGTGCACTCGACTTGACGCGCTCCGGCGCTCACCGCCGCGAGCGCATTTGCGGTCGCCATACCGAGGTCGTCGTGCGTGTGGACGCTGATCACCGCGTCCTCGCTCCCCACGACGTGCTCGCGCACGTACGCGATGAGGGCGTGCATCTCGCCCGGCGTCGCGTAACCGACCGTGTCGGGGACGTTGAGGGTGCGCGCGCCCGCGGCGAGCGCCGTCGAGAAGATCCGCGCCAAAAACGCCGGATCGGAGCGGGTCGCGTCCTCGGCGGAAAATTCTACGTCGTCGCAGCGCATTCGCGCGCGCCGAACGGCTTGGCCGGCCATCTCGATCGCCCGCTCGGGCGTGATGCCCAGTTTGCGTTCCAGATGCAGCCGGGAGGTCGCGATGAAGGTGTGGATCCGCGGGCGGCGCGCGCCGGCGAGTGCGCCCGCGGCGGCATCGACGTCCTCGGGCGTGCAGCGCGCGAGCGCGGCGACTCGTGCCGTTCGTACCGCGCGAGCGATCTGCGCGACGCTTTGCCGCGCGAGTTCGTTCGAGATCGGGAAACCGGCCTCGATCGTGTCGACGCCGGCCGCGTCGAGCATGCGCGCGATGCGTAGTCGCGTCGCCGCGGTCATCGCCGCTCCCGGCGACTGTTCGCCGTCGCGCAGCGTGGTATCGAAGATCTCTACGGTATCCATCGCGGCCTCCCGAGATAAAACGAAAGAGGCCCCCGCCGATCCGGCGGGGGCCTCTTCTAGTGCGTTTTCGCTATCCTCTACGCAGTAGTCAATCCCAACCGATTCGACGCCGAACGGCCAACGAGAGCGAGTGCGAGGAGGAGAAGCGAGGTCACAAGCATTTCTCGCACCCTATCACGGAGCGGCCGGGGTGTCAACCGGCGCGAGCGCCGAGATAACTGCATCGGTGAAGCCGGTCGTGTTGACGGACACATTGCCTGCCGCGACGTCGGCGGTTCGAACGCCCTCTTCGTATACGGCGGCGACGGCACGTTCGATGCGCAGCGCGCTTCGATCGTCGTCGAAACTGTGACGCAGCATCAGCGCCGCCGAGAGAATCGCGCCGGTCGGGTTGGCGATGTGCTTGCCCGCGATGTCGGGTGCCGTTCCGCCGATCGGCTCGTACATGCCGAATCGGCGGCCCGGCGTTCCGCGCGTCCCGAGGCTCGCGCTCGGGAGCGTGCCGATCGAACCGGTGAGAATCGCGGCCTCGTCGGAGAGAATGTCGCCGAACATGTTTTCGGTGACGACCACGTCGAAGCGTGCAGGACGCCGCACGAGCTGCATCGCGGCGTTGTCGACCAGCAGGTGCTCGAGCGCAACGCCGGGGTATTCGGGCGCGATCCGCTCGACCACCCGCCGCCACAGACGCGAGGTCTCGAGCACGTTTTCTTTGTCGACCGACGTGAGCCGCTTGCGGCGAGCGGCGGCGAGTTGAAACCCCATGTGCACGATGCGCTCGATCTCGGGAACGCGATAGAGCATCGTATCGACCGCGATCTCGACGCCGTTCTCGACGCGCGTTTCGCTGGGCTTGCCGAAGTAGATTCCGCCGGTCAGTTCGCGCAGCACGATCAGATCGAGGCCCCGCACGAGTTCCGATTTGAGCGATGAGGCATCTTCGAGTCCGGAGAAGACTCGCACCGGCCGAATGTTCGCGTAGAGCTCGAAGCCGCTGCGCAGTGCGAAAAGTGCAAACTCGGGGCGTTCCGGCATCGGCTTGCCGTCGTATTGCGGCATTCCGACGCTGCCGAAGAGGATCGCGTCGCTGCGCTCGCACAGCGCACGCGTCTGGTCGGGCAGCGGCGGCAAACCGCGCTCGAGAGCGGCGCCGCCGACCAGTGCTTCCTCGCAGCGAATATCGGGCCGCACGTGCGCGAGCACGCGCACCGCTTCACGCGTGACTTCCGGCCCGACGCCGTCGCCGGGAAGAACGGCAATCATCTCTTTAGCACTTCCGGGTGAAGCTGTAGCCTCCGCCGCGCAAGTGTTTGCCGTCGGCCGAGAGCGTCATCGTATGATTGCCGTAGTAGGTGATGATCGCGCTCATTCCGGTCAAGTACCAACTGCCGCTCACGCCTTCGCTATCGATGAGTTCGCCGTCGGGCGTCATCTTGAGCGTGAGCGTGTTGTCCTTATCCGACTGCCAGGTTCCGATGAGGTTGGCGGTCGTGCATCCGGTCGGCTCGGGCGTCGGCGTGGCCAACGGCTTCTGCGGCGCGCCCGTGAAATTCGCTTCGAGGTCGCTGCAGAGTGAGGCAGCGTCGTACGGATTGTTCGGCGCTTCGACCGCGCAGCTGAAACTCACGACATAGCCGGTGCCGTGTGCGAAGCAGTGAATCGTTCCCGCGGCCGTCGTGTCGCTCACGCCGTTCGTGGACGTCATTCCGTGCGCGATCCATTCACCCGGGCTCGCCTGGGTGGGATTTTGCAGATATGCGGACAACGCGGCTGCAGCCTTCATATTGCATTCGTCGATCGTTCCGTTCGCAACGACGTGCTGAAGGCCGGTCGAAAGGTCGACCGCAGCGGGCGCGAGCGCGCTCGTCAGCAGGATGCCCGCGCACAGAAACGCTCCGAAAAGGCGGCCGCGGTTCGCGACCGGCGTCACAGCGCACCTCCGCTGGTGGCCGCGGGAGCCGGCCCGAAGGCCGTGACGAGCCGGGTGCACAGGGCGGCGGCGCCCTCGGGGTTCGTCGGTGTTTGGACCGCACAGGTAAAGCTCGCCGAATAGCCACCGGCGTCAACGGTATGGCACTCGATCACCGCCGCCGCGGAGGCCGGGCTCGAGGGGTCCGTGCGCGTGACGCCGACGAACACACCCGAACCTTCGCCGGCTTCGACCTCGTTTTGCATGACCGTCTTCAGCGCGTTCTCGGCGCGCGTGACGCAATCGCTCTCGGGCATATTCGGTACGACGACACGCGGCGCGACGACGGCGTCGAGAGACGCCCCGGCAGGCACTGCGCTCAACATCACGCCGAGTGCAAAAAAAACCGCAGCAAAGCCGGCCGCGCGAGAACGAAGCGCCATACGCAGAACCTCCCAGCCGGGTCATCGTTGGACCTTGGTGCGTTCACTCCTACCCGCCGCAGGTTCGAGAACCGGGCAACCGTAAGAGAAGCAGGCCGTGAGATGCCTCATGCTCATTGCTGTTCTGCTTTTCGCATCAACCTCGGTCTGTGCCGCCGGGGACGACGCCCAGTGGCTGAAGTATCTCCATCGGCAATTCACCGGATTCAACTTTGGCGACGGCACGATACGCGCGACACTCAGTAGCGGGATGAACATCGACGTAGAGGCCGACCGTGCGACGGGCGCCTATAAATATGTCATTCTCGACCCGGGCGGGGATTACGAAACCATTCTGAAGATTCTCGCTTATGGTGAAGTTGCTCCGGGCATCAAGATGATCTCGTCGTGGCAATACGAGGGTGAAGACGGGAAGACGATCGACGAAAACGTCAAGCTGAATCCGATCGTCGCCGACAGCGATTTGCACCCACCGCCGCAGACGGCGCATTGGTCATTCGGCGCGACGGGCGTCGTACCGATTACGCAAACCCACGATCGCCTCGTCGTGCACGCTCTGGTCAACGGAGTCTTGGGGACGTTCCTCGTCGACACGGGAGCCGATGACATCTATCTAAGTGGAGCTTTTGCGCGTCGTGCCGGTCTCTCGCCCATCGGGCACACCGAGGTCGGAACGCTCTACGGCACCGAGCTGAGCGACATCGGCAAAGTGCAGACGATGGAGCTTGGCGATAACACACTCTACGACGTGATCGTCAATTACGGGATGGACGAGCCCGACCCGCGGGGACCGGATGGGTTGCTCGGCTATGGCCTGTTTGCGGGGGCGCGCGTATCGATCGACTTCAAGAACAGCACGATGACGTTCAAAGACCCCATCGACCCCGCCGGCGCGACGTCGGGCGTGCGCGTCGATGCGAGCTTTGGCGATGGTCACGCGTCGATCCCGATGCTTCTGAATAAATCGCTCGGTCTGGACGCGGTTATCGATACGGGCGCTCCCGGGGGCGTAGTAATTCCGAGCCGCCTGCTCAGTGCATACGGTCTTCACTTTTATCAAACGGAGGGTGGCGGGTGCGGCACGATCGATACGTTGACGGTTGCTTCGCTGAGTTACTATTCGCCGAAAGCGTGCGTAGCGTACCAGTCGACCGGGCGCTGGATTTTGGTCGGCATGGACTTTCTCAATCAGTTCGATCGCGTCGACTTCGATTATCCGGATGGAACCGTGACGTTCTTTCCCAAGAAAGGGAAGTAGCAAGCCGTCAGTCCATTGGAACTTGGGTAAGAATGCGGCATGAACAGATCGTGCTGCCTCGCCTTGTCCCTCATCGCCCTGACAGGGTGCTCCGCGCAGCAACAGCAACAGGCACAAGCGAGCGCGCAGCGCGCGACGCAGTCGACCGTCCAGCATGCGAAAGAAGGTTATCTCGTCGCCGCGGTGACGGCGAAACTGGTCGCCGTCGACGTCGACGCGTCGACCGAGGTGCACGTTTCCGACGCCGACGGCACGATCGCGTTATCGGGAAGCGCCCGCACGCAGGCCGAGCGCGACCGCTACGTCAGTGCGGCGAAGTCGGTCGGTGGCGTGGTCGCCGTTCGCGATGATCTTTCGGTAAATCCGCGTCTCCAAGGAGTGCGCGAAGATACGCTCGACGCAGCGCTCGACGTTCGCGTTTCGGCCGCCATCGCCGGTCAAGCCGGCGCGAATGCCTTTCACATCGCGCCCTCGGCGCGCAACGGCGTCGTAACGCTGACCGGAACGGTGCCGAGTCGCGACGTCGATCAGGTGATCGTCCAAACGGTGCGGCACGTCGAAGGCGTGCGGCGCGTCATCGATCGTATTACCGTGAAGTAGCCGTTATGGCGAGGTCGCGATCCAAACGAGGCCGCCGCCGATCGCCCGTTGCGTTGCGCCCAGCGTCGGCTTGAGATTCACTTCGTAATCGAGGTCGAGGGCGAGGCGGTTCCCGATCGCGCGTTGCAGCGCGACGAAACTTCGATTGCCCGATGGAAGCGTCGGCCCTTGCCGCGAGACCAGCGCCGACTGCAGCAGCAATGTCGTCGCGGCGTCGAGCGCGTACGCGAGCGTGTAGGATGGCGCGTAGACGAAAAACGTCCGGTTCAAACCGCCGGCGCCGGTACCGACCGCCGTACCGAAGACTTGACTCATAGCGAAGCTGAGTTGCGGCGTGAGCGTCAAGCCGAGATTGCCGGACGCCGAGTAGGTTGGCGCTCCGGCGGTGAATTGGCCGGTTCCGGTCGGCGGCGCGTAGGCGATGCCGAGCGAGCCTTGGGCCATTTGCTTGTTCAGAACGAGATACTTCGCCGCGAAGACCGCGTCGCTGAAACCGTGCGCCGAGTTCAACGGCGCGTTGCCGGTCGCGATCCGTGATTGTAGTGCCGGCGGCGCGATCCCGATCTCGAGATTCTTCGCGACCCCGAAGCGCACAAAGGTCAGCGGTCCGCTGGCGAGCGTGACGCTCTCACCCGGACTGCTCATCGTTTGGCGGCGCAGGCCGCTCTCGACGACGATCTCCCCGTGCGCCGCGACGCACGGGGAACCGCCGGTCGAGGTCGTGCGCCCGGTTCCCGGCCGATCGGCCAGTGCCACCGCAATCGGCATCGTGCACGGCGGCGGCGGTTGGTGGTGCAAGAGTCAGCGCGAGTTCGATTTCGGAGGCGGGCCGAACGCAGAATCGCCGGTAAATTGCTCGACGGTTTTTCCCGTTTCGGGATCGATCGTGTACAGCAAATCCGAAAGCTCGTCGGCGTGGTCCTCTTCGTCCTTGAGGATCTCTTCGAACATGCGGCGGCTCACCGGATCGGCGGTACCGAAAAACTCGACGATGTCCCCGTACATCTTGATCACGACGCGTTCGGCAACCAGATCTTCGCGAAGAAGATCGGCGAGTGTATGACCGCTCTCGAACTTCGAGAACGCTCGCGCGGAGATCCCGTTCGGATCGAGGTTGGGAACGCCGTTGAGCTGTTTGATCCTGTCCGCGATCCGCTCCAGATGCTTCTCTTCGTCCTCCCAGTGCTCTTTGAAGAGCGACTGCAGCTGCTCTTGATGGATCGAGGTCGTCATATAATAGTGCTGCTTGTAGCGAAGGACGCAGATGATTTCGGATGCCAGGGCACCGTTGAGAACCTTGTAGACCTTCTCGAGCGGGAGCGAGTAGTAGGGCGTTACGGCGCCGTCCTCCATCGCCTCGCGCACCTTTGCTTCGATTGCTTTGACGTCGTTGAGCATCGAATTCTATCCTTTCAGCACCATTCTGATTTCCAGCGAGCGGGGACCATTGTATCCTAAGAATTGGAGGAACGGAAGATGGATGCAGTCGTGCTCGAGCAGCCGCGAAAGATTCAGATCGAAGCGGTCGAGGACCCGGTACTCAAGGCGCCGACGGACGTGCTGCTCCGCCTCACCTCGACGGCAATTTGCGGCACCGATCTGCACATCTACGAGGGCCGGCTCGGAGGCGGCGAGCGCCTCGTGATCGGGCACGAACCGCTCGGCGTCGTCGAGCGGGTGGGGACCGACGTCGTCAACGTGCGCGCCGGCGACCGTGTCACCGTGCCGACGCATATCTGCTGCGGCTTCTGTCCCAATTGCGTCCACGGGTTCTCGGCGCAGTGCCTGACCACGAACCCCGGCAGGGCAGGCGCCGCCTACGGGTATCCGGGCATGGGCGGTTATACCGGCGCGCAGGCGCAGTTCCTCCGCGTGCCCTTTGCCGACGCCAATTGCTTGCGATTGCCGGGCGAACCGGGGGACCGGTGGGAGCACGACTTCGTGTTGCTCGCCGACGCGCTGACGACCGGGTATCATGCGACCGAACTCGCCCAGGTCCGTTCCGGCGACACGGTGGTGATCTATGGCGCCGGCGCGATCGGTCTGTTGACCGCGATGTGTTCGTTCATGCGCGGTGCGATCCGGGTCTTCGTCGTCGACGCGATCCCCGAGCGATTGGAGAAGGCGGGCGAACTCGGCGCGGTACCGATCGACATGCGTGACGGGAATGCAGCAGACCGCATTCTCGAAACGATCGCGCGCGAGCGCGGCGGCGTTGCGTGGCGCGGCGAGGAAGCGAATCTTGGCGCGAGCGTCTGCATCGACGCGATCGGCTTTCAGGCTCGCGACCCGCACGATTACGGCGTCGAGCGGCCGACCAGCGTGATCGACGATCTCGCGCGCATCGTCGCGGTCAACGGCCGGTTGAGCATTATCGGGGTCTTTCTCGATAGCGATCCGCACGCGCCCGATTCGGATGCGCAGCAGGGCAAATATGTCATACCGTGGGGACCGCTGTTCAAGAAGGGCGTGACCATCGGCATGGGCCGCGACGACGACAAGCAATACAACGACTTCCTGCGCGACGCAATCGTGCGCGGCCGCATCAAGCCGGGCACGATCGTGTCGCACCGGCTTCCACTGCGCGACGCGGCCGACGCATTTGCGCGGTTCGACGCGCGCAGCGACGGCTATATCAAGATCGTCCTAGAGCCGTGACCCACGCGAAGGCGCGCCGGAAGACCGCGATCGAGACGATCAGCATCACGATCCCGAGCACGAGCCGCTGCACGGCGTCGTAGCGGGCATTGCCGACCAGACCGGCTCGCATCGTTGCGATATCGGGGGCGCCGGGCGGCGGTGCCGGCATTGCTCCCGGCGGGAAGGTCACGGGGCCTTGGCCCTGCTTTTGCCGGACGTACCAGCGTGGAGCGCCCATGGCGCCCACGACATGCGCGCCGTGCATTGCGTTGACGCGGAAAACCATATTCGCCCGCGGGGTGGGATGCCCGATCTGAAACGCACCGTTGACGATGCCGCGTATGCTCATGAAAAAAACGGCGACGGCAACGAGGCACACCAGGTAGCCGAAGATCTCGCCGACAATGGACGCGCGCTGCATGAAACCCTCCCTCGATGAAGGATTCCAGCTTGCGCCCTATCCCTTGGAATTCGCTTGAAGTAGGGAAGCTCTGAAGAAGTCCATGCACCGATCGTTATGGCCCCGATGGCCGCAGATCCGAGGAGTCGGCGAGGGAGCATAGCCAGGGTGTTCTGTGACCGAGCCGACGACGATGGAGATGCGCCATCGCGGCCATAACCC
>DATJTX010000019.1 GCA_035502855.1 Candidatus Baltobacteraceae bacterium | reverse complement strand
GGCAGAAATCTTCACCTTACGCAGACGGTATGCGTCGCGACGCTCTTGGAGCAGCGCGTTGTACAGTTCCCGCGTGACGTTCAGCGCAAAGCGAAGGCGCTCCGCCTGACGGAACGTGGGATACAGCCGCACGCGTTCGATGCGTTTCATGCTTCCTCGAGTCTAGCGACTATCAATGCCATACGCCTGGCAATCACCTCGTTGCAGGTTCGGCCTGCTCGTGGCTTCACGGCTCCGCCTTGCCACCACAACTCACTGCGCTCGTGCAGGCGGTTACACGCCGTCCTGGCGCTCCAATGGCTTCCTTTCTAAAGAACGGTGCTACCGTACCATATTGATCGCGATTGCGGGTGTGATCGATGCGCTCGTATTTCGGCCGGCAGGAAAGAAGCGCACTCCAAAGAGGATCCCGGCATTCGCCGTCCAGTTGTACTCGAGCGCCGGTGCGAAGGCGAACGAATGGCTATCGCCTAGGTCCACGAAGCCGCTCGTTCCGTTGACGGTCGTATCGCCGCCGTACGTGTAGACCAGATCGGAGGCGATGACCCAGTTGCGGGTGATGCTGTACTCGCCCGCGGCGTCGAGCGTGGTCGTTCCGCCCGGCTTGGCCGTTCCGCGAAATCCCGTACTCGTCCCGTAGACGCTGGCGCCGTTGACGTTCGTGCGTCCGGAGAGCGACTGCGAGAGATTCAAGCGCAAGCGCAGGATGCGGCCGTTCGGCATCCAGGCATAGGTTTGCATGTAGAACGAGACTTTGGTGGAGGAGACGCCGCTTCCGAACCCGTCGTTCGGATTGTTACCTAAGTTGTCGTAGGCTCCGGTGGGAAGCGTTTCTTGAACCGCGATCGCGGTGATCGGCACCCAGCTCCCGAGATGGTATTGGGTGAGCCGGTACTGTGCCAGCACGCCGAGGTCGCCGAAGCCGATCCCGCTGCTGCTCGGCGCGCCACCGCCGGTGTTGTAACCGAGGATCGGGATCAGACCCACGCTGACGCGATCGGTCAAACCGTAGATGAGGTAGGCGAACGAACCGAGATCGTTCGCGTGCTGCGCGGGTGTGAGTTTGCCGCCGCGATCGTAGCTGCCGTACTGCATCATGTCGTAGAGGTACGGTTCCACGAGCACATGTCCGCGCGGCAGCGTGTTCGCACTGGGCGCCAGCATCGGCCCCGTCCACCACGCGTCCGAGAGCGCTTCCTGCGCCCGGGCGGGGGTCACGGTCGCGCACAAGGCGACGAGCAGTCCCACCATGGCAGCACGCATACGATCCATCAACGCGCCCGCTTCGGCCCCGGTGACCTGGCATCCTGAGCTCCACTGTTGACGCCTTACCTCGCCTGATGTATCCTTACATTAGGTAAGGAGATATTTTGTGCCATCCTCAACGCTCACGAGCAAGGGACAGACGACGCTCCCAAAAGAGGTCCGAGATTTACTCCATCTCCAACCAGGGGACCGCATCGAGTACGTCGCGGAGGGGACGCGGGTGTATCTTACTCCGGCCACGCTGACGCTCGACCAATTCTCGGCGCTACTCCCGCCGTCGCCACGCAAGCATACGGTTGAAGAAATGAACGAAGCGATTCGTAAGCGCGCGGGACGAAATGCGTGATCGCGATTGATACTAACGTCCTCGTTCGATTGATCGCCAAGGACGACTCGAAACAGCTCGCTCTCGCAAAGGCGTATCTTACCAAACATTGCGCGCCGGACACCCCGGCGCTCGTCAACCGTGTTGTTCTCGCGGAAGTTGCCTGGGTTCTACAATCGCTCTACGAGTACAGCCGCGAGCAGATTGCAATAGCTGTGACCGGCCTCCTCGCGACGGCGACTTTTACGGTTGAGGATGCGCCGGAGGTGCGCGCTGCGCTTGAGCATTATCGCAAAGGTGGTATCGACTTTTCCGATGCGCTGATTGCAACCACCAATCGGCGCTCCGGCGCATCCTGTACCGCGACCTTTGATCGGCCCGCATCGAAGAAGTTGCCGGAGTTCACGCTTATCGAGTAAATCGTGAAGGCCTTCCGGCGATTTCCGTCGCGGGTCCATCGCAGCGGCGACGGTCCTTCGTCATTTACGCCCTAGCTCAACGTTCCTCGAGGGTCGCCCGGTACCAGCGCTCCAAGTCGTCGTGATAACTCCGTAGCGCGTCGACGTTCAGGTAGATCATGTGCCCGGAGGGATAAAAACCATAGGTGATGTTCGATTGCAGCGCCGGAACGATCCCCAGGTGATTGAGCGTGTAGACGGTCGCGAGAAACGGGGTGACCTCGTCGAAATAGCCGTTCGCCGAAAAGATGCGCAGATGCGGATTGAAGGTCATCGCTTCGGCCAAATCGGGCGCGGTGTTGAGCGGCACGGTATCGAGATGCCGATAATTCCACGGGCCGCTCTTCGCGATCACCGCGTAGGCGCCGAGCCGGTAGGACAGCGGCGTCACGTAGTGCAGCTGGTTGCGAAAGTAGTCTTGCTGGAGGGCGAGGTATGGGCCCTCGATCGACGCGTTGCTCGGGGTGAGCTGCGGATACTCTTCCGCGCGATCGAGCTCGAAGAGCCGGTAGCGCGCGTCGTAGACCCCGACCGATTCGCCTTGCCGGCGGCGCACTTCGGCGATGTATTGCTCGCCCGAGATGCGCAGGTTGGCGTTGCGGATGAATCGCTCGGGGACCCCGAGGTAGTGATGGAGCCGCGAAACCATCGCATCGAAGCTCGCCGGCGGCAGCTGTGCGCCCTGCAGCAGGGCGCGGCGGTAGTCGCCCATCGCGAAGCGTTCGACCTCGCGCATGTACGCATCGAGATCGCGCGGCGCGCCGGGAACGAGGTGGTAGTACCACGCGGTCGCGGCCTCGGTCGCGAAGTAGAACACGTACTGCCAGTCGTCGGTGTCGGCCCCGCCGTACGTATCGCGCGAAGCGAGCGAAAAATTGAGGATCGAGGACTGCAGCACGACGCCGTTGATGCTCACGCCTTCGTTTTGCAAGTAGTTGACGAGCAGAGCGGAGCGCGGCGTACCGTAGGATTCTCCGTAGAGGAACTTCGGCGAGTTCCAGCGATCGAAGCGCGTGAGATATTGGGTGATGAACTGCGCGAACATATTCGCGTCGTTGTCGCTGCCGAAGACTTCCTTTGCATCGGCGCCCGGTTCGATGCGCCCGTATCCGCTGGCGGCCATGTCGATGAAGACCAGGTCGCTCGTATCGAGCAGCGAGTAGTGATTATCGACCAGGCGAAACGGCGCGGGCGGCGTGATGCCGCCGTTCGGGGCGATGTCGGCACGAACCGGACCGAAGGAACCCATGCGCAGCCAGATCGTCGAGCTGCCGGGTCCGCCGTTGTAGAAGAACGTGATCGGGCGCTTCCGGGCCGAAACGCCGTCGGCCGTATACGCGGTATAGAACATCGTCGCCAGCGGGCGACGGTCGTCATCGCGCAGCGTGATCGTTCCGGCGCGAGCGGTATAGGCGATACGCTTTCCGCCCAGGACGATCGAATGCTGCGTCACCGCGTCGGCAACGTTCGGGATCGGCGGCGGCTTCGGCGCTGCAGCGAGAGTTACCGCCGCGACGAGGACCAGTGCAAAAGCGGAGATGCGCATCGAATCAGTGCCCCGTCAGCGTGGCGGCATACCAGCGCTCCAAGTCGTCGTGTAGTCGGTGCCGTGCCTGCGGTTGGAGATAAATCATATGCCCCGAGTCGTAGAAGCCGTAGGTGATGTTGCTTTGCAGCGCGCGTTCGATGCTGAGGTGATTGAGCACGTACACCGTTTCCAGATAGGGCGTGGCAAAATCGAAGTAGCCGTTCGCCGAGAAGATCTTCAGGCTTGGATTCTGTGTCATCGCCTCGGCGAGGTCGGGCGTCACGTCGGTAACGGGTAAGCCGCGGTGGCTCTCGTCCCAGCCTTCGCCGTTGTTTGCTTTCGCGATGATGCCGTATATCTGCGAACGGTAGAGAAGCGGCGTTTTATATCCGAGCGTCTGGCGAACGTATTCGTTCACCGCGGTGGTAAATGGGCCGCTGATCGCCGACTCGGTTGGGTCCCATGGCGGCGAGGTCGCCAACCGATCCGTGGTGTAGGTCTGATACCGCCCGTCGAGACGGCCGACGATGATGCCCTGGTCGCGCAGCAGCTCGTTCTCGAAACTCCAGTACGGCACGCGCAAATCGGAATTGCGAATGTATTGCTCCGGCATTCCGGTGTAGCGGTGGAGCTTGGCGACGACGTCGTTCATCTGCGAAGCCGGCAGTGCGGCACCTTGCGCCAGCGCGTCCATGTACTCGCCCATCGCGAAGCTCGTTACCTCGGCCAGAAACGGCTGCAGCGCCGGCTGCCGGTTCGGCAGCGCGTGATGGTACCATGCCGTCGCCGCTTCCGTCGGCAGATAGAACGCGAAGGGCCAATCGTCACCGCCCTTGGTGATGCCGGAGTCGGGAATGTCGACGCCGGCGTTCAGATAGCTCGACTGCAGCACGACGCCGTTCATCGAGATACCCTGCCGCTGCAACAGGTCGACCAGCGCGGCCGAGCGCGTCGTGCCGTAGCTCTCGCCGTAGAGAAATTTCGGCGAGTTCCACCGGTCGAAGTCGGTGATGTAGCGGGTGATGAACTGTGCGAAGGCGCGCACGTCCTGATCGACGCCGAAGAATTCCTTTGTCGTGCCGGCGCCGACGATGCGGCCGAAACCGCTGTCGGGCATGTCGATGAAGACGAGATCGGTCGCGTCGAGCAGCGAGTCGGTATTGTCGACGATACGGTAAGGCGGAGGTCCGGTCGGCGTACCGTTGCTCGTTTCGATACGCACGGGCGCGAACGAGCCCATGTGCAGCCACATCGTCGAACTGCCGGGTCCGCCGTTGTAAAAGAATGTAACCGGGCGCCGATCGGGCGCCGCGCCGTCGAGTGTATACGCGACGTAGAACATCTGCGCCGTCGGTTTCTCGTCGGCATTGCGCAGTTCGATCGTGCCGGCGCGCGCCGTGTAGTTGAGCGTTTTCCCGTCGAGCTGAATCGAGTGCTTGGTAACGGCGTCGGCTGTATGCGAAGGAGGCAGCGCCTCCGGCGTCGCGCTTGGTGCGGGCGACGGGTTCGCCGCACGAGCCGGGATAACTGTGACGATAACGAGGCACAGAATCAGGGTTAGCGTTCGCATCAACGCTCCATGCGCGCCGAAGTTAGCTATTTCCCCCAAACGTACGTTTTCGGCGGATCGTAGGTATGCGCATCCCGCTTCCATCGCGCCGCATCGAAGCACTGCGCGTAGATCGCATCGATGAACGCGCGAATCGCCGCCTCCGGATCGCTCGATGCGCGAACCTCGCCGTACGGAAGCACCCATTCGTGTAACTGCACCGACCAGGATGCGCTCGGGGGGTGAATCGGCAACGACGGCGCGCCGTTCGGTTCGGGATAGATGTAGCCGTAGAAGAACGGCGCCGTCTTCTCATCGCCGAGATACAGCCCAACGTTCATCAGCTCCGCATCGAGGTCGTACTTCATCAAGTACCCCCGATCCGTCGGCGGCGCCACGTGCTCTCCACTGAAGAGCATCAACGATACGTCAAACGCGCCCCACCACAGTTGGATCCCGTTTCGTCCGAAGAAGCGGCTGCGCCAGCGCTCGAAGACTCCCGTCACCGCGGTGAAGGTCTCAAACCAGCGCAGCGCGGCGCGAGGATCGTAGTCGCGTACCCGGCGGTCTTCGTTCAGGGGCGTCGTGTCGGGGACTTCCTGCGGCACCGGCGGGATGTAGCACTCCACGTTCAGCTCTTTCAAGGCCGCCGAAAGCTCGGCGTAGACCTCGGCCGCGGCGCGCGGCGGCAACAACGGAATCGTCCGCGTGCACCCGTCGCTCTTGAGAATTACGATGCTCGAATCGTGAACGTCCAGCACGCACTCGATCGACGAGTAGTCGCACGGGATCGACCCCGTGGTCAATCCGCGCGGCGTGAGATACAGCGCGGTAAACATCCAATTCGGCTGCGGCGGCGAAAGCGCTAGCCGTACCTTGCCGAGCATCTGCGCGACCAAATGCAACGACTGCTTGGTGGGCGCCCAGCGCGAGAGGTCGAGATCATGCCACGGGCCGGTAATATCGTTCACGGTGCTGTCCCCCCTTTGTCATCCCGTAGGCGCTTTGTCATCCTGAGCCCTTCGACTCGCTGCGCTCGCTCAGGACAGGCTCCGCGAAGCGTAGTCGGGACAGCCCCCATCCGTCAGCCGGGACTTTGATCCATGACGTAGCGTGAACCGACCTTGCGTAGTGTCAGATGATGGATCCGCCCGCTAGCGAGGATTTCGAAATCCTTGTAGAGGACGCGATTGCTTTTGCAATCGTTCGCCGTCCATTCGAGGTAGTATTCGCGGGCGGGGGATTGTTTGGTATGCCAGATATAGTCCTCGGTCCGGTGAGCGCGGATCGGCCCGAAACCTTGCGTGCCTTTGACGTCCGCCTCCTGCGCGGTGTAATAGACACACGCGTCGGTGGTGTTGGTGATGATCACCCGTGTCAGCGTGATGGCCAGCGCGGGGGCGCTTAGTGCCGCGAAGAGCGCGCAGATGAGTAGCATGAGTCGCATCCCCAAATGATAGCACGTCGCTTGTTCGGTCACGTCACATCCCGCGCTTTGTCATCCCGAGCCCTTCGACTCGCTGCGCTCGCTCAGGACAGGCTCCGCGAAACGTAGTCGAGGGACAGCCGCCATATCTAGCGTGTAACGAACTAGCCTGCTATAATGAGCAGATGACCACTCTGGCCCCGGCGCCCTCCGCCATCGAGTTCGCGCGCTCCCCGGGCAAACTCAAAGCGCTCTCGCCCACCGCGATCCGCGCCTTCAAAGACATCGCGGCGCACTGGAAGCTCGCTCCGATCGAGCAGCGCATTCTCCTCGGCGTGCTTCCGCAGTCGACCTACACCAAATACATGCGCGATCCGGACTCCGCCCTGCTCTCCTACGACACGCTGCAGCGCATCTCGATGCTGCTCGGCATCTTCAAGGCGATCAACATCCTCCTTCCCGATGCATCGCTCGCCGACGCTTGGATTGCGAAGCCCAACGCGCACCCGCTCTTCAAGGGCAAGAGCGCGAAAGATCTTCTGCTCGACGGCTCGTTCGAAAGTCTATCCGCGGTGCGCGCCTACCTCGACGCCGAACGCGGATGGTAGCGCGCTTCCGCAAAAAGCGCACGTTTCGCGTGATCGCCCATCGCCGCAACGAAGAGCGCATCGCCGACCGCCTTCCCTCCGTCACCGATCGCGGCGCGCTCGACGAGATCGAGGCGGTCTCAAAGCCCCGCAATGAAATCGTGATCGCCTCATTCGCCTATTCGGGCGCGAGCCGCTTCACCGACGGCAGCTACGGCGTCTACTACGCCGCCTTCGAAGAGCGCACCGCGATCGCGGAGTCGGCCTATCACACCGCACGCTTTCTCACCTACACGAACACACCCGCGACCGTTCTGTACAAGCGCGTCCTGCGCGCCGACGTCCGCGGCGCCTACGACGACATCCGCGCGCGGCCTGCAACCGACGCCATCTACGATCCGGACCCGGCGAACTATGCCGCCGCGCAAGCCTACGCCCTGCCGCTCTATGCCGCCAACGTCGTCGACGGTATCGTCTACCGCAGCGTCCGCGTCGCCAACGGTACCTGCATTGCCGCCTTCCGTCCGCGCCTGGTCGCGAACTGCGTCACCGCCGGGTTGCTTGCTTACGCGTTCGACGGCGCAACCATCGACGAAATCTTCGCGATTGAACCGATCGTCTAGATCAGAAAGGTAAGCGGCGATGGAATTCACGCAAGTACGCAATACCGATATTCGCGCTTCACGCATCGGACTGGGCACCTGGGCGATCGGCGGCTGGATGTGGGGCGGCCCCGACGACGACGCGGCGGTGGCGACGATCCAACGGGCGCTCGACGCCGGCATTACGCTGGTCGACACCGCGCCGGCCTACGGGCAAGGTCACTCCGAAGAAGTCGTAGGACGTGCGCTCAAGGGCCGGCGCGATCGCACCGTGATCGCAACGAAAGTCGGCCTCGTATGGGACGAACACGGCAACGTGCACCGCAACGCGTCGGCCGCACGCATCAATGAGGAAATAGACGGCTCGCTGCGCCGCCTGCAAACCGATTACATCGATATCTATCAGGTGCACTGGCCGGATCCCTCGACACCCATGGAAGAAACCGCAAAGGCGATGCAGGCGCTCCACGATGCCGGCAAGATCCGCGCGATCGGCGTGAGCAACTTCTCACCGGCGCAAATGGATGAGTTTTCGCGCTATGCAACGCTGCACACGCTCCAGCCCCCGTACAATCTCTTCGAGCGCGAAGCCGAAAAAGACGCGCTTCCGTACGGCGTGGCGCACGAGCTGACCGCGCTCACCTACGGCGCGCTCTGCCGCGGACTGCTCAGCGGCAAGATGCGCACCGGCACGGCGTTCAGCGGCGACGATCTGCGGCGCACGGATCCAAAGTTCCAGCCGCCGCGTTACGAACAGTACCTACGCGCGGTCGCGCGGCTCGACGAACTCGCGCAGGCGCGCTTCGGCAAACGCGTGATTCATCTCGCGTTGCGCTGGGTGCTCGACCAGCCGGGCGTCGGCGCCGCGCTCTGGGGCGCGCGCCGTCCGGATCAGGTCGATCCGATTTCGGGTGTCTTCGATTTTTCGCTGGACGCCGGCACCAAGGCCGAGATCGACCGCATTCTCGCCGAAGAAATCACCGATCCGGTCGGCCCGGAGTTCATGGCGCCGCCGCAAGCGGTGACCGCATCATGAATTCGATCGGCGTCGTCGGCCTTGGAAAGATGGGCGGCGCGATCGCGCGCAGCCTCACCGCGCACGGCTACCCGGTCTCCACCTGGGATCGAACCACGGCACCCGGCCCGATCGAGGCGCTGGTGTCGGCGGTCGACACCGTCATCGTGATGTTATGGGGCGATGAGGTCGCGCGCGAGGTCACGCTCGGCCGTGTGATTCCGGCAGCGCATGCGAAGCAGCTCGTGATCGAAATGTCGACGCTCTCGCCGGCGATGTACGAGACGCTGGAGAGCGCCGCGACGGCGCGCGAAATCGAGTTTCTCGCCGCACCGGTACTCGGCAGCGTCGGCGCGGTCGCAGACGGATCGATCACCATTCTGCCGAGCGGCCCCCAAGCGACGTACGAACGCGCGCGTCCGCTGCTGGAGTCACTCGGAAAGACGGTGATCTACACCGGCAGTCCGCGCGCGAGCGGCGTGCTGAAACTCGCGAACAATACGATCATCGGGATCGTCGGCGAAACGTTGGCCGAGCTGCTCGCGTTCTGCGATCGCGGCGGCGTCGAGCGCACGCTGGCAGTAGAATCGCTGACCGGTGCGTTCGGACGGATCGCCGGTTCCAAGCGTCAGCAGCTGCTCGATCGCGATAGCGAACCGCGCTTCGCGCTCGACGCACTGCTCAAAGATCTTCGGCTCGCACGGGAAGCGGCGGCATCGCTGCAGGTGGCGATGCCGACGTTGGATTGCGTGCTGCCGGATTTCGAGCGCGCGTCGCAAAGCGGCCTCGGGAGTCGCGACTACATCGCCATCGCCCTGGAGCCGCAAGGCGTCCGGCAATAAAGCTATTGTCCCCATCTGCTACGCTGTCTGCGATGAACAGCGCCGCTATCGTCTTATCCGGATCTCACGTGCGCCTCGAACCGCTCGACCGCCGGCACGTCGAACCGCTGATTGCGGCGGGTGCCGGCGCGGGCGACCTCTACGCGTGGAGTTTTGTTCCGCAGGGTGAAGCGCAGATGCGGCGCTACGTCGCGGACGCGCTTGCGCTCGCAGTGCAGGGCCGCGCCGTTCCGTTCGCAACGATCCGCCAACACGACGACACCGTCGTCGGCGCGACGCGCTTCTTCAATCTCGAACGGTGGGCGTGGCCCGCGGACCATCCGGCCGGCACGAGCGCCTACGATACGTGCGAGATCGGCTACACCTGGCTCGCACCCGATGCAATCCGCACCGCCGCCAACACCGAAGCCAAATTCCTGATGCTTACCCACGCCTTCGAAACCTGGCGGGTGCGCGCCGTTGCCTTTCACACCGATGCCCGTAACACGCGCTCGCGCGCGGCGATCGAGCGCCTCGGCGCGCGGTTCGAAGGGCTGCTCCGCGCGCATCGGCTCGCGGTCGACTACACGCCCCGCGACTCGGCCCGGTACTCGATCGTTGCGGCCGAGTGGCCTGCAGTAAAGGACCGCATGCTTGGTTTGCTTTAGTTGATTAGCGCCCGCCGGAAGTGTGCATACTCATCTAAAGATGACCCACCGCGAGAATCGCGATCAAGCGCGACTCCAATTACTCGTACGCGCCGGTGAGATCTTTCACCAGTCGCTCGACGTCAATGCAACGCTCGATAACGTCGCACATCTGGCGATCGAGTCGTTTTCCGATATCTGCCTGTTCGATCTGATCGACGAGCGGTCGGAGCGCCTTTTCGTCACCTCCGCCGCGCATCGCGACCCCGCGAAGCAAGAGGCCGTCGCCGGCGCCGGCAGCCTCCTCTACGTCGAAGAATTCGGCGTGCACCCGGTCGTGCGGGTGGTGCGCAGCGGCCAGCCGTTCTTTCTCCCGCACATCGAAGAGTCGACGATGCGCCGGCATGCCGCCTCCCGCCAGCACGAGCAGTACATGCGCCGGTTGGGCTATCGTTCGAAGATCGTCGTGCCGGTCGTCGCGCAAGGCGCGATCTTCGGTGCGCTCACCTTCGTACGGACCCGCCAAGAAGACGAATTCGACCGGCTCGATCTCGAGTTCGCGATCGAACTCGGGCGCCGCGCCGGCCTCGCCGTGGCGAATGCCAAGCAATATCACCGCGAACAGTATGTCGCCGAAACCCTGCAGCGCGCGTTCTTGCCCAGCCGCTTTCCGACACGCGCCGGCCTCGAGGTCAGTGCCCACTATCGTCCCGGTTCTACCGAGGCGGACATCGGCGGCGACTGGTACGATGCGTTCGAGAACGAGCGCGGTGAGATCGTCATTACGATCGGCGACGTCACCGGTAAGGGCATCGAAGCCGCGCGGCTGATGGTAATGATGCGTCAGGCGATTCGCGTCGCCGCCTTGGATTCGCACGATCCGAAGACGATCGCCGGCATGTGCAACCGGCTCTTGCTTTCCGAGGAGGGCGAACGTCTCGCGAGCGCCTTCATCGGAATCATCGATCCGGACACGCGCGTCCTGCGCTACGTTTCCGCCGGGCATGCGCCGCCGCTCTTGCGTTTGCCGAGCGGCGAAGTCCGGCAGCTGAAGTCGCCGTCGGCTCCGCTCGGCGCATTCCGCAACGTCAGTTTCGATTTGCATCGCGAATGCTGTCCGGAGCAGAGCATGCTCGTGCTCTACACCGACGGCGTGGTGGAGATCAATCGCGATATCCTCGGGGGCGAAGCGATGCTCGAAAGCGTGCTTTCAACCGACGCCGTGCAGCACGCCGCCAACCCGGCCGAATTCATCGAGCGCGCGATCGCCGATCAGGCGCCGCGTGACGACATCGCGATCATCGTCGTCAACTTTGGGCGCGGCGAGATGCGCTGGCAATTCGAAGCGGCCGACTCGCGCTCGGCGTACACGATGCGCGAGGAATATTTCCACAGCCTCTTCAGCCTCTGCGAACCCGACGATGAAGAACTCTCGACCTGCGGTTTGATCTTCGCCGAATTGATCGGCAATGCGGTACGCCACGCGCCCGGACCGCTCAGCGTCTCGCTCGAGCGGCGCGGCGACGAGATCGTGCTGCACGTGATCGACAAAGGCCCGGGGTTCGATTATCGTCCGTCGCTGCCGGCAAACGTGTGGGCGGAGTCCGGGCGCGGACTCTATCTCATTTCCATGCTCGCCCGCGACGTGCGCGTCGAACGATTGCCGGGCCTGGGAAGCCATATCATCGTTACGTTGCCGGTCGTGTGCCGCCAACGGGGTCCGCTCTTCGCTACAGCGGGCTAGGGAAGCTCTGGAGGAGTCCATGCACCGATCGTTATGGCCCCGATGGCCGCAGATCCGAGGAGTCGGCGAGGGAGCATAGCCAGGGTGTTCTGTGACCGAGCCGACGACGATGGAGATGCGCCATCGCGGCCATAACCCTTCGGGCAAGGGCATTTTCCGGTGCGGGTCTTCGTTGCATCCTCGGTCACAGAGCGCGTTGCTATGCTCCCTCGGATGCGCCTCGATTCGCACC